>WHSM01000227.1 GCA_009380105.1 Micromonosporaceae bacterium | reverse complement strand
GGTCAGCGGTGGCGGGGTGGTTCCAGCCAGGGGCCGCCAGCTCCTGGGTCCGACGGGCCCATCACGTCTCCGGCGCCGCGGAGCCGCGTGGGGCGCTCGCCGCCGTGCCACGGCGGTTCCGGAGCATCGGACCAGGCCGGCCCGGAACGCCCCGGCTCGTCGGACACGTACCCGAACGGTTCGTACCGCGGCGGCTCGGCGGCCGGGCTGCCCGCGAACGCGCGGGTCGGCTCTGCCGGCCCGCCGACGGGACTGCCGATGGGGCTTCCCGGCGGCGGCCCCATCGGGTCGTCGAAAGGCTGCCGGGCTCCGGCCGGAGTCGGCGCGCCGACCTGCCCGGCGTCGCGCTCGTACAGGTCCTCGGGCTCGTCGTATCTCGGCCAACGTCGCCAACGGCCGACGCTGAACAGGCTCAGCAGCAGCGCGCCGCCCAGGATCGCGGCCACGCCGGTGCTCGCGGGCAGCGTCAACACGCCGGTCTCCCCGAACACCTTCTGCGGCAGCACGTCCGTGAACTTCATGGGACGCCAGGCGTACGCCAGTTGGCCGCCGGCGAAGAACAGCGCGCCGAGCACCGCGCCGAGTGGGGAGATCCGGGTGACGGCGATCAGGCCGTAGACCAGCCCGGCGCCGGCGAGCAGGGCCAGCGGGACGCTCGCGTCGCCGAGGGTGAAGCCTTCGGAGTCAGCGCTCGCCTTGACGAGCTTCGCCTGGCCGAACCCCACCAGCAGCCACGTGACAGGCGCGATGATCAGGCTGGCGAGAATGCTAAAGAGATGTCGCACGGGCGTGTGCCTTCCCTTTGGGGGGACGGTCCGTCTGGCACCGTACCGCCTCCAGCGCAGTGGGTCACCCCGCGGAAACGGTGACAGGCGTTTTGATCATGGGCCGGGATGGGTGGGCGGGGCAGGGTCGTCACGCCTCGGCAGGCGTGCTGTGCGCTCGGAGTCGTGATCGGGCTGGCCGCCGGCCGCGGGCCGCTGGGCGAGCTGAGGGTCGGGCCATCCCGCGGGAGGGCCGCCGGCCGCGCCCGGCCCGCTGACCACGCCGGACGCGGGGCTGGACGGGGAAACTGGGGAACCCGGGGCGCCGGGCGGCGGGAACGCCGTGGTGGGCGCTTCGTCCGCGCTGCCGAACGGTTGCTGCGCGCCCGCGAGAGCCGGGGCGCCGGGGATCGGTCCGCCGAACCTGTACAGGTGTGGTGGCGGCCCGTCCTTGGCCGGCGTCCGCCACCGACTGAAGCTGAACGTCGCCATCAGCAGACCGACGCCCAACACCAGCACCATCCCCGTGTAGACCGGCTGGATCACCACGTGGCCCGCGGGCGTGCCGAACACATCGAACGACAGCACGCCCGCCAGCATCCTGGGAAACAGCATCCACAGAGCCTGGCCCGCGACCAGCAGTAGCCCGCAGATGATCGGACCCAGAGGCGAGATCCGGGTGGTGGCGACCAGGCCGTACACCACGCCGGCGGCGACGAGCAGCGCCAACGGACCGGCCAGCCGCAACGGCTCGGCCTGTGCGAAGCGGTTGAGCACGTTGACGAGGTGCAGTTGGCCGAATCCGACGAGCAGCCACACGAGCGGAGCGGTGACCAGGCCGATGACCAGACTGACGAAGTGTCGCACGGGGCGCCTTCCTGAGGGTGTTCGGTCCGTTAGCACCGTACCGCCAGCGCTCCAAGGGCTGGCGCCCCCGCTTGTGTGTGAGCGCCGGACCTGTGCCCGACGGGCTTGGTGTGGGCGGCGTCCGTTGCGGCCGGCGTCGGTTGCGGGCAGCGTCTGCCCTCCGGGCAAGATGGTCGGCAGCGAGGAGCCGAGCGAAAGGTATGGAGGAGAGCTATGGCGACCGGTGACGTGCTGTGGAGGCCCCCCGCTGACGTGCTCGACAGCACGCGGATCGGCGACTTCGTGCGCTGGCTGGGCAAGCGCTGGGAGGGCCAGTCGCCGGACTACAACACGCTCTGGCAGTGGTCCGTCGACGACCTCCCCGGCTTCTGGGCGTCGGTCTGGGACTACTTCGGGGTGGTGACGCACGCGCCGTACACCCAGGTGGTCAGCGGCGGGATGCCGGGAGCGCGCTGGTTCGACGGCGCGCGACTGAACTACGCCGAGAACATGCTGCGCATGCCCGGCGTCGCCGACGACACCGCGATGGTGCTCGGCTACCCCCAGACCCGCGAGCCGGTCGAGCTGACCGCTGCCGAGTTGCGCGACCAGGTGGCCCGGGCGCGGGCCGGGCTGCGCCGGCTCGGGGTCGTCGAGGGCGACCGGGTGGCGGCCTACCTGCCGAACGTCCCCGAGACCGTGGTGCTGATGCTGGCCACGGCCAGCCTCGGGGCGATCTTCTCGTCCTGCGCGCCGGAGTTCGGGGTGCGCAGCGTCTGCGACCGCTGGACCCAGATCGCGCCGAAGGTGCTGGTCGCGGTCGACGGCTACCGGTACGGCCCGAAGCCCATCTCCCGCCTGGGCGAGGTGGCCGAGATCCGCGCGGCGCTGCCGAGCCTGGAGCACGTGGTGTCGCTGCCGTACCTGGGCGACGGCGTGCCGGACGCGCTGCCGTGGGGCGAGCTGCTGTCGGAGCCGGGCCCGCTGGAGTTCGCGCCGGTGCCGTTCGACCATCCGCTGTACGTGCTGTACTCCTCCGGCACCACCGGCCTGCCGAAGCCGATCACGCACGGCCACGGCGGCGTCCTGCTGGAGCACCTGAAGGCGCTCGCGCTGCAGATGGACCTCGGCCCCGGGGACCGGTTCTTCTGGTTCACCACGACCGGCTGGATGATGTGGAACTACCTGGTCTCCGGCCTCGCGGTCGGCAGCGCGATCGTGCTGTTCGACGGAGACCCTGCCAAGCCCGATCTGGGGGCGCTGTGGCGGCTCGCCGAGGAGTCGGGGATGACGTACTTCGGCACGTCGGCGCCGTATCTGCTGGCCTGCCGCAAGGCCGGCGTGGTCCCGTCGTCGGAGGCCGACCTCTCCGCGGTGCGCGGTGTCGGGTCCACGGGCGCGCCGTTGCCCCCCGAGGGCTTTAGATGGGTGTACGAGTACGTCGCAGCCGATGTGCTGTTGATGTCCTTCTCCGGGGGCACGGACCTGTGCACCGGGTTCGTGGGCGGCGCCCCGATGCTTCCTGTGTACGAAGGTGAGATCGCCGGCCGGTGCCTCGGGGCGAAGGTGGAGGCGTACTCAGCGGAAGCCAAGCCCGTGATTGGCGAGCTGGGCGAACTGGTGATCACCGAGCCGATGCCGTCGATGCCGGTGGGTTTCTGGGGGGACGACTCCGGTGAGCGCTACCGGGAGGCGTACTTCGACGTGTTCCCCGGCGTGTGGCGGCACGGCGACTGGATCACGATCACCGAGCGCGGCACCTGTGTGATCACCGGGCGCTCCGACGCCACCTTGAACCGGGGCGGCGTGCGGCTAGGCACCGCCGAGTTCTACTCGGTGGTCGAGGGGTTCGACGAGGTCATGGACTCGCTCGTGGTGCACCTGGAGGACAGTGACGGCGGGGCGGGCGAGCTGCTGCTGTTCGTGGCGTTGGCCGAGGGCCTCGACCTGGACGACGAACTGCGGCGGCGGATCGCGGGCACGCTGCGGAGCAACCTGTCGCCGCGCCACGTGCCGGACGAGACGCACCAGGTGAAGGCGGTGCCCCGGACGCTGTCCGGGAAGAAGCTGGAGGTGCCGGTGAAGAAGATCCTCACCGGCGCGCCGGCCGAGACCGCCGCCGCGAAGGGGGCCCTCGTCAACCCCGAGTCGTTGTCCGCATTCGAAGCGCTCGCCGAGTCTCGCGCCCGCTGAGATGTTCGATCTTCACGTGCACGCGGCGCCGGACGTGGTCGGACGTTGGGGCGGCGACGTCGACGTGGTCGACTGCTATCAGGCCGCGGGGTTCCGCGGCTGTGTGATCAAAGGGCATTACGACACGACCGCTGGACGAGCCGTGACCGCGGGCGTGGGGCGGGCGCTCCGCGTGTACGGCGGGATCGTGCTCAACCGGCACGTGGGCGGGTTCAACCCGGTCGCCGTGTCCGCGGCCCTTCAGCACGGCGCCCGGGTGGTGTGGCTGCCCACCGCCGACGCGCACACCCAGCGGGCGGCGGGGCTGCCTCGCCTGGGCGGCGCGGGCGCCGGAGTGCCGGACGTCGTCTACGCCGCGCCGCCGGTCGACCCGACGACCGCCGGCCCGCTGCGGACGATCATCAGACTGGTCGCCGACGCGGACGCCGTGCTCGCCACCGGGCACCTCAGCGGACCGGAGGCGAGCTGGGTGCTGGCTGAGGCGCGCCGCGCCGGGCTGCGCCGGGTGCTGCTCACCCATCCGACGTACACCGTGCCGGGGTTGACCCCGGCCGCCGCGGCCGAGCTGGCAGCGCAGGGCGGGCACGCCGAGGTGACCGCGTACCAGTTGCTGCATCAACCCGGCTGCGGCCCGGCGATGCTCCGGAAGGTGGTGGAGGCGGTGGGGTACGATCGACTGGTGCTCTCCTCGGACGCGGGACAGCCGGACAGCCCGCCTCCGCCCGAGGCCCTGGAGCGGCTCGTTGACGCGCTCGCCGGTGAAGGGTTGGATCGGGGCGCTCTGCGCGCCGCCGCCTCCGAGATCCCCGAGCGTCTGGTCACGCCGTGACAGGTCGGTTCCCCAAGCCGTCCTGGTTCCCGAACCCGTCCTGGTCACCGAAGCCGTCGACGTCGACGCCGAACTCGGCGCCCCCGTCCAGCAGCGACTCGAACAGGTACCGGCCGACAGACCACTCGCAATGGATGAGGTGGGACGGCGCTGCCCCGCGGTCATCGCGTACGACATCCGCCGCGACACCGGACACGTCGGACCGCAGCGCCGTCCCGTCCGGGCAGGCGGGGTCCGACAGGTCCACGGCGCACTCTCTGGCCAGCAGGTCCGCGGCTCGCGCTCCGGTCAGCCGGAGCAGCGCGCGGCTGTGGGTCACGTCCACGACCGTGCCGAACTCGTGGGGTCGACGGCTCACGGCGTGCTCCAGCCAGTCCACGAGTGAAGCGGCCGCGTCCGGCGGGCCCAGGGCGAGCCACTCGCCGGGCCCCCGGCCGACCAGGAGCACATCCAGATCAGCAACCGGCGTCGATCGGCGGGCGCGGCCGAACGGCACGCCGAGGTCGCCGGCCAGCGCGCCGTCCGGCGGCGCCCGGAGCGTGACCTTGGCCAGCGGCGTGCAGTCGGTGATCGTGAGGGGCGCGTCGCTGCGACGACCGCTCACCGCCCAGCCCGCGACCACGACCTCGGGCGGCGCGGGCTCGATCGGGCTCCGCGCCACCGGCACGGCGGCCGGCACGTTCTCAGACACGCAACCGGCTCCCTTCGGGGTCGACGGCGGCGAGATGCTCGGTCACCAGGGCCGGTGCGGTCGTGCCGTCCGCCAACCGCACCGAGATCTCGGTCCCGGGCTCGGCGTGCTCGGCGCTGACCTGGGCCAGGCAGATGGCGCGACCCAGCGACGGGGACATCCGACTCGAGGTGACCCGGCCACAGCTCCGGCCGTCGCTGGTGAGCAACTGACACCCCTCGTCGGGCACGACAGACCCATCGTCGGGCCACAGCCCGACCAGTCGCGGGCAGTCGGAGCGCTCGGCTTCGGCGACCAGCTCCGGTTTGCCGATGAAGTCGTCCTTGTCGAGCTTGATCAACTTATCCAGCCCGGCGGCGTGTCCTCGGGTCAGGCCGTCGGTGTCCTGACCGACGATCAGGTGGCCCTTCTCCAGCCGCAGGATGCGCTGGGCCTCGACCCCGAACGGTCGCACACCGAGGTCCTGACCGTGATCGAGCAGCGCCTGCCACAGATGCGGCCCGTAGCCGGCGGGGACATGGACCTCGTAGCTGAGCTCCCCGGTGAAGCCGATCCGCCAGAGCACGCACCCGGCGATCCCCGCGACCGTGCCGACGCGGACCTGCATGTACCCGAAGGCCTCCGGCGCCAGGTCGACGTCGGAGACGATGCGGCGCATCAGCTCGCGTGACTTAGGGCCGGCCACGTTGACGCTCGCGTACCCGCTCGTCATCGGCGTGACGTGCACCTGCCAGGCCGGGTGTTCGGTCTGCAACCACAGCTCCAGCCACTCCTCGACGCCGGCGGCGCCCGAGGATGTCGTGCTCATCAGATAGTGCTCGTCGCCCAGCCTCCCGGTGACGCCGTCGTCCAGGACGACGCCGTCCTCGGCGCACATCACGCCGTACCGGACCTTCCCGACGTCGAGCTTCGACCACTTGTTCACGTAGACCAGGTTCAGCAGCTTCGGGACGTCCGGGCCGCGCAGGTCGAGCTTGCCGATCGGCGTGACGTCGATGATGCCGACGTGCTCCCGGACGGCGCGCGCCTCCCCGGCCGGGTCGCCGTAGTGGTCCGGCCGGATCCACTCGCCGGCCGCCAACGGGCTCGCGCCGTGAGCCTCGTGCCACGGCTGGATCGGCGAGCGTCGCAGAGGTTCCCGATGCGGCCCGGCGAGCGCGCCCAGCGTGACCGGCGCGTACGGCGGTCGCCAGGTGGTGGCGCCGGTCTCCTGGATGGTCCTGCCGGTGGCCCGGGCGACGATCGCCACGGTGTTGACGGTCTCGAGCTTGCCCTGTGCCGGACCCATCGTCGCCGTGGTGTAGCGCTTGGCGAGCTCGACGGAGCGGTAACCCTCTCCGACAGCGGTGATCAGGTCTGTCGACGACACGTCCTCGGAATAGTCGACGATCCCGTGTGTCGAGGCGCGGAACAGCTCTGGATGTTTTGCCACCCCGAGCGTCGGGATCGGCGCGGGACGCTCACCGCCGGCGCGGCGCGCGGCCTCCCGGCCGACGGCGTCGCCGTGGGCTGCCAGCTCCTCGACGGCGCCGTCACCCACGATGCCGCCGGCTGCGAGCACGCTGTCCGGCAAGCGCTCCACGTCTGGCCGGAACCGGGCGGCGTCCGGGTCGTAGCCGGGCAGGTCGCCGGCCATGTTGAGCAGCGACGTCGGAGCCGTCCAGCCGACAGCGGTGACGAACAGGTCGCAGGCGACTCGCCGTCCTCCTGCCAG
>WHSM01000142.1 GCA_009380105.1 Micromonosporaceae bacterium | reverse complement strand
GCAGCGCCGCTGCACCGTCCAGCCGTCGAGACTGATGTCCTCGGCGTCGGGCTTCTGCTCGGCGTACCAGCCCTCGGCGTAGTTGAGCCGCTCCTCCGACAGGCACTTGAAGAACGTGTAGACGAACTCGTTGTACTGGCCGATCCGGGCCGCTGAGAACCGGCACGACAGGAACAGGCTGTTCACCCAGTCCACCTCGTCGATGGCGAGGAGGTGCTCGATCAGCCGGCGTTCGGTGCGGAAGCGGTAACGGACCTTTTCATTGGCGTACGGGCGCACCTCGCGGTTGCCGAAGTCGATGCTGATGGACTCGACGGCATCGCTGTCGGGTTGCGTGAGGTCGAAGCGCACCGGGCCGCCGATGCCGGCCGCCATCTGCTCGGCCTCCTCCAGCAGCGGCTCCAGCCGCGCCTTCAGCTCGGCCAGCACGTCGATCTCCGGATGCGACCAGCTCCGTTTCGCCGCCTCGATCACCGGGCGCTGGCGCTCCGCGTACTCCCGAAGATGCTTTTCCTTGTCGGCGAAGAACGCCCTGGTGTCCTCGACCGGGTGGCTGACCCGGCAGTCGTCGTCGGTGATCTCCGCCGTGGTCCCGGGCAGCAGCAGGACCCCGTTGTCGCGCCCCAGCTCAGCCAGGTGGTCCAGGAACACCTGCTGGTCCGGGAAGATGTTGCCCTCGTCGCCGTGGACGTCGTTGAACTGCCACAACTCGTCGTCGAGGAAGCACGGCGGGCCGGCGATCGGGAACACCCAGCTCGCCTTCAGGTCGTCGATGTAGCGGACCGTGCGGTCGAACTGCCGCTCCCGCTTCTGCTTGCCGAACGCTCGCTTCGCGGTCTCCGGCAGTTCGTACACCATCGGATACCAGATCGCGCCGGAGAACTGCAGCAGGTGCGCGTGCACGTGGCCGACCTCGGCGAACTCGCCGAGGCCGGACGGCCGGGCGTCGTTCTGGTTCAACAGCCGGACGCCGTTGTCCTCCACCCAGATCGAGGAGTCCCCGATCGGGCCGTCGGTGGGCGAGGTGAGCGCCTGGATCATCACCTTCACGCCGTCCCCGAGGTCGGTGACCTCCCGGTTCGGGGCCTTGATGAAGTCGCGGAAGCCCAGCTCGCGCAACTCGTCCTCAAGCTCGGTGGTGGGATAGTCCGGCAGCAGCACCGTGGTCTGCTTGGAGACCTTCTCGCGCAGGTTCTGCTCGTCGAAGTGGTCCCGGTGCAGGTGTGAGACGTACAGGAAGTCGCACTCACCGAGACGGTCCCAGTCCAGGCCGGAGTTGTCCGGGAACGGGAACCACGACGCGAAGTACGCGGGGTTTGTCCACGGGTCGCACAGAATGCTCCCCGCCCGGGTCTCGATCAGCATCCCCGCGTGGCCGGTGCCGGTCAGTCGCACGGCGCGATCCTCCGTCTCCTGTGACTCTCAGCAGATTACGGCGGCCCGCTGCGTGCCGCCTTCGCCAGCGTGCCAGACTATCGGCGTCGCCCTGCGCGGACCACACAGACAGGGCGTGAAGGACGTACCGGGAAGTGCACTCAAGGAGCATCACGTGGCGGACGAGCCGATCACCTCACCGGACCAGCGCAAGCCGGAGAACATCAAGCTGACCCGCATCCTGGTGATCGTCGGCAGCCTCGGGCTGCTGTCGATGGTGCTCGGCAACCACCAGGGCAACGTCGAGAACCTCTGGCTGGTCGGGCTGGCCGCGTCCGGCCTCGGTTGGGTCGTCATCGACTGGGTGCTGCGCCGCAACGGCCTCCGCTAGATCGGGCGTTACCGCGTCACGCCGCGCTTGCTGAACAGGTCGCGGACCTCGCGCAGCGCGGTGTCGATCTCCGCTTCGAAGTAACCGCCCTGCACCAGGCTGAACTGGCCCGGGTCGAGCTCCCCGTCGGTGACGGTCACCGCCGACCGGCCGGCCATCGTCGCGCCGATCGCGTCGAAGAGCCGGTCCACCTGGCCGCGGTCGTACCCGCTGCCGAAACGCCGAAGCTGGAACGTGCGGCGCAACTGGTCCAGTCGCGCCAGGTCGTCCGGCGTGAACGGCGAGTCACCCGTGCCGATCTCCGTGGTCATGTCCAGCTTGCCGTGACGGCCTGGGACCTCGTACCCGCCGCTGCCGGCGCGCATGTTCGGGATCTGCTGGGTCATGTCCGGCTGCCCACCATGCCCGGGAGGGGCCGCAGCCGGGGGCCGCGCGGGCGGGGACGCGGCTGGTGGGCCGCCGTGCGGCCCCTCCGCCATCCCGTGACGCTGACCGGGATCGGGGTACGAGGCGAGCGGACCCGGCATCGGCGGGCCGGCGGGCATCCGGGGATCGTGCGGCGGCGCCATGCCGGCCGCCGGGGGCCCCGCAGCTGGCGCGCCGCGGTCGCCGCGGTCGCCGCCGCGGCGGCTGATCGTCGTCGGCTCGTCGAGCGGCTGGCCGTAGCCGGTGTCGTCCCGGCTGGGGCCGAAGTCGCCACGGCCAGGTCCGAACTCGTCGCGTCCGGGGCCGAAGTCGCCACGGCCGCGCGCGGCGCGCTCAGCCCCGAAGTCTCTCGCGCCGCGCTCGTACGGCTCGGGGCCGTACCCGGGCTCGCCGTAACCCGGCTCGGCGCCGTAACCGCGCTCCTGCTGGGGGTACGGCTCCTCCCGGGACAGGCGCGACGGCCGCTCCGCCGGGCGCGCCGCGGGGGCCGCGTGGCCGCCCTCCTGCTCCAGCTTGGCGAGCTGCCGCTCCAGACGATCCAGGTAGACGTCGACCTGCCACTCGTCGTACCCGCCGAACCGGACGCGGAAGACGACGTCATGCACCTCCGTCGCGGTCACTGGCTCGTCCAGCAGGTCTCCGGCGAGAGTCGCCTCGGCGCGATCCAAGAAGGCGTCGACCTCATCGACCTTGTACCCGCGACGCAGTGCCCGGCGCCGAAAACGCTGACCCTGAGTCGTCACTCACCCACCTCCGCTGCCGCGAGCTGCCCACACGCGCCGTCAATCTCCCGACCACGAGTGTCTCTCACCGTGGTCGGCACACCGGCGGCCCGCAGCCGCCGCATGAACTCCCGCTCCACCGGCTTCGGACTGGCATCCCAGCGGCTGCCCGGAGTCGGGTTGAGCGGAATGAGATTAACGTGCGCCAACCGGCCGGAGAGTAACCGGCCAAGGAGATCGGCGCGCCATGGGTGATCGTTCACGTCCCTGATCATGGCGTACTCGATCGAGACCCGCCGCCCCGTGCGCTCGGCGTAGCCCCAGGCCGCGTCGAGCACCTCAGCCACCTTCCAGCGGGTGTTCACCGGCACCAGCTCGTCACGCAGCTCGTCGTCCGGCGCGTGCAGCGACACGGCCAGTGTGACGTTGAGCCGCTCCTCGGCGAGCCGCCGCATTGCCGGCACCAGGCCCACTGTGGAGACCGTCACGTGACGCTGCGACAGACCCAACCCGCTCGGCGATGGTTCGGTGATCCTGCGGACCGCGGCGATCAGCCGCTGATAGTTCGCCAGCGGCTCGCCCATGCCCATGAAGACCACGTGCGAGAGCCGGCCGGGCCCACGGGAACCGCCGGTCACCTCGCCGGTTGCCACGTCGCGGGCTGCGCTCACTACCTGTTCGACGATCTCGGCAGTGGAGAGGTTACGGGTCAGACCGGCCTGGCCTGTGGCGCAGAACGGACAAGCCATGCCACAACCCGCTTGAGAGGACACGCAGACGGTGACGCGGTCGGCGTACCCCATCAGAACGCTCTCCACCAACGAGCCGTCGTGCAGCCGCCACAACGTCTTGCGGGTGGCGCCGCTGTCGCAGGTCTGCGTCCGGGCGGCCGTGAGCAGCGACGGGAACAACTCCTCTGTCAGCCGGCTCCGCGACTCCGCCGGCAGATCGGTCGCCTCGTCGCCGGAGCCGATCCGCGCGAGCCGGCCGAAGTAGCGCTGCGAGAGCTGATTGGCCCGGAACGGCTTCTCGCCCAGCTCAGCGACCGCCTCCCGCCGACCGTCGAGATCGAGGTCGGCCAGGTGCCGAGGCGGCAGTGCGGGGGCGTCGGCGCCGGGGCGTGCGGGGGCGAGCAAGGGCAGCGTCTTCATGACGCCTGCCAGTCTCGCACGTTTCCCGCCCGCTCTTGTCGGGGCGCCTGCCGGGGCGGCGCGCAGCCACCCGAACGAGAACCCCACGCGATGGTCTGGACACAAGGGGTCACGACGCGGCTCACGCGGCGGGCGGCGCGAAGAGAGTCAGCAGGACGTATCCGGTCGGGGCCGCCAACAGCAGCGAGTCCAACCGGTCCATCAACCCGCCGTGCCCCGGCAGCAGCCGGCCCATGTCCTTGATGCCCAGATCCCGCTTCATCAACGACTCGCAGAGGTCTCCCAACGTGGCCGCGAACGCCACGGCGACGCCCAGCAGCGCCCCCTCCCACCAGGACTGTCCCAGGAGCAGGCTCAGCATCAGCGCCCCGCCGGCGGCGGTGAAGACCATCGAGCCCGCGAAACCCTCCCAGGACTTCTTGGGGCTCACGGTCGGAGCCATCGGATGCCGGCCGAACAGCACGCCGGTGGCGTACCCGCCGACGTCGGAGAGCACTGCCGCGGCGAGCGTTATCGTCACTCGCAGGTGCCCGTCGGCGGGCTGCGCCAGCAGAATCGCGAACCCCGCCAGGAACGGCACGTACACAGCGATCAGCGTCGCCGACACGATGTCGCGCTGATAGCCGACCGGGCCTTCGCCGAGCCGCCAGATCAGCACGGCGGCGACGGTGAGCACCAGGCCGACCAGCATCGCCTCGACGCCGGCGAACCACGCCAGCACCAGAATCGCGCCGCCGCCGACCAGGAGCGGAGCCAACGGCGGACGCGCCTCCACCGGCTCGACCGCGCGCACCATCTCCCAGATGCCCATCAGGATGGCTGCCACGGCCAACACCACGAACGCCGGCCGCCACACGTACAGCGATGCGATCACCAGCGCGCCGAGCGTGACGCCGACGCCGATCGCCGCCGGCAGGTTGCGACCGGCCTTGCCGGGGGCCTTGGCCTCCGGGCCCGGCTCGTCGCTCCCCTCCGGCGGCTCGTGAGCCTGGCGGCCCGGCTCGACGGGCTGGTGGTGGCCCGGGTAGCGCCCTGGCTCGGGATAGCGCCCCTGCTCCGGGTAGCGCTCAGCTCCGGGATTGCGTCCGCCGCCGGGCGGGTATCCGTACGACGCGTCGGGCGCGGCTTCGTGCCGCGCCCGCTGCGGAGAGCCTTGCCGCTGGGGGTACGCCGGGTGGGAGTCCTGCGGGTAGCCTCCAGCGCTCGGCGATGAGTACGCCGACATCAGACCTCGAGCAACTCGGCTTCCTTGTGTCTGAGGATCTCGTCGACGTGGGCCACGTGCCGGTGAGTGATGTCTTCGAGCTCCTTCTCGGCGCGACGCACCTCGTCCTCGCCGGTCTCGCCGTCTTTCTGGATCCGGTGCAACTCCTCCATCGCCTTGCGGCGGATGTTGCGCACCGCGATCTTGGCGTCCTCGGCCTTGTGCCGGGCCACCTTGATCATCTCGTGCCGCCGCTCCTCGGTCATCTGCGGCAGCACGATCCGGATCACGGTGCCCTCGTTGCCCGGGTTGACCCCGAGGTCCGAGTCCCGGATCGCCTTCTCCATCGCGCCGATCTGGGACGCGTCGTACGGCTTGATGATCGCCATCCGGGGCTCCGGCACCGCGATCGAGGCCAATTGCGTCAGCGGAGTGGGCGATCCGTAATAGTCGACGGTGACCCGGCTGAAGAACGCGGGGTTCGCCCGACCGGTGCGGATTGTCGCGAAGTCCTCCTTCGCGTGCTCGATCGCCTTCTCCATCTTCTCCTCGGCCTCGAGGAGCGTCTCGTCGATCACGTCTGTCATCGCCTCCTTCGGCGGTGCGGCTGTCGACTGGCCGCTGGCTTGCTGTGGCTGCTGGTTGTGGCTACGTGCTGTGTGCTGTGGCTGGTCGGGGCTTATGTCTGCTCGGCTGCGGTGATCAGTGTCCCGATCTTCTCACCTGTCAGGGCTCGCACGATGGTGTCGTCGCCGTCCGCGCCGAACACCAGCATCGGCAAGCGGTTCTCCATGCAGAGGCTGAAGGCCGCCGCGTCCACGACCCGCAGGCCGCGTCGCAGCGCGTCCTCGAACGTGATCCGGTCCAGGCGCTGCGCGTGGGGATCCCGGCGCGGGTCGGCGGTGTAGACGGCGTCGACGCCGTTCTTGCTCATCATCACCACGTCGGCCTTGATCTCCAGCGCGCGCTGGGCGGCGACGGTGTCGGTCGAGAAGTACGGCATCCCGGCGCCGGCGCCGAAGATCACCACGCGACCCTTCTCCAGGTGCCGCATCGCCCGGCGGGGAATGTACGGCTCGGCCACCTGCCCCATGGTGATGGCGGTCTGCACGCGGGTGTCGACGCCCTGCTTCTCCAGAAAGTCCTGCAGGGCGAGGCAGTTCATCACGGTGCCGAGCATTCCCATGTAATCGGCGCGGGCCCGCTCCATCCCCCGCCGTTGCAGCTCCGCCCCGCGGAAGAAGTTGCCGCCGCCGACCACGACTGCGATCTGCACCCCGCGGCGCACCACTTCGGCGACCTGGCGGGCCATCTGCTGCACCACGTCGGGGTCGACGCCGACCATGCCGCCGCCGAACATCTCGCCGGAGAGCTTGAGCACGGCGCGCCGGTACACCAGCGGCTCGTCCGGAACACCGCTGTCAGGCACGGCGCGCGGGCCGTCGACTGTCGTCTCCGTCATCAATGCGGCTCCCTGTGCGCCGATTCGGCACCCATCAGCTTCGTACCCGGCGTCGGAAGGTACGAAAAGGAGGCCGTCGTGTCGCATGCTGCCACGTTGACGGCCTCCTTGCCTATCGTGTCTGCCGGCTCTGTGCGCCCGCTCTGTCCGCCCGGCCCCGCTCAGGCCTGGCCGACCTCGAACCGGGCGAACCGGGCGACGCCGACCCCTTGGGCGTCAAGCACCCGCTTGACTGTCTTCTTGGGCTCGGTCACCGACGCCTGCTCCAGCAGGACGAAGTCCTTGAAGAAGGCGTTCACCCGGCCATCGACGATCTTGCTGATCGCCTGCTCGGGCTTGCCCTCCTCGCGGGCGGTCTCCTCGGCGATCCGGCGCTCGTTGGCGACGGTCTCCTCATCGACCTCGTCCCGGGTGACGTACCGCGGACGCATCGCCGCGATCTGCATGCCGACTGCCCGGGCGGCCTCGGCGTCGTCGCCGGTGTACTGCACCAGCACCCCCACCTGCGGCGGCAGGTCGGGGCTCTTGCGGTGCAGGTACACCGCGACCGGCTCGTCGAGCACCGCGATCCGGTTGACCACCAGCTTCTCGCCGAGCTTGGCGGCCTCCTCGTCGATCAGCTGCTGCACGGTCCTGCCGTCCAGCTCGCTGGTCAGGAATGTCTCCAGGTCGTCCGGCCTCGTCGCGGCGACCTGCTCGACCAGCGCCTGGGCCAGCTCGATGAAGGCGCCGTTCTTGGCGACGAAGTCGGTCTCGCAGTTCAGCTCCAGCAGGGCGGCGCCGGACTGCGCCACCAGACCGTTGGCGGCGGTGCGGCCGGCGCGCTTGTTGACGTCCTTGGCGCCCTTGATCCGCAGGATCTCGACGGCCTTGCCGAAGTCGCCCCCCGCCTCAACGAGGGCCTTCTTGCAGTCCATCATCCCGGCGCCGGTGAGGTCGCGGACCTTCTTGACGTCCGCGGCAGTGAAGTCAGGCATTGTTCTCTTTCGTGTCGAAAGTGTCTGGTGAAAATGTCGTCGGAAACCGCGACCGTCAGGACTCGGCGCCGGCCACGGCCTCAGCGCCCGCCTCAGTCGGCTTCTCGCCGGACTCCGCCTGCTTGCCTTCCAGCAGCTCCCGCTCCCACTCGGCCAGCGGCTCGTCGCCGCCGACCACACCCGGCTGCGGCTTCTCCTCGCCGCTGGTCGCCGCGCCGGCGCGGGCGATCAAGCCATCGGCCACCGCGGTGGCGACCACCTTGGTCAGCAGCGCGGCGGAGCGGATCGCGTCGTCGTTGCCCGGGATCGGGTAGTCGACCTCGTCCGGGTCGCAGTTGGTGTCCAGGATCGCCACCACGGGCAGGCCCAGCTTGCGCGCCTCGTCGACCGCGATGTGCTCCTTTTTGGTGTCCACGATCCAGACCGCGGCGGGCAGCTTCGACATGTCGCGCAGACCGCCCAGGGTGCGCTCCAGCTTGATCCGCTCGCGCTGCAGCGACAGCCGCTCCTTCTTGGTCAGGCCCTTGTCGCCGCCGGTCTGCTCCAGCGACTCCAGCTCCTTGAGCCGCTGCAGCCGCTTGTAGACAGTCTGGAAGTTGGTGAGCATGCCGCCCAGCCAACGGTGGTTCACGTACGGCATGCCGACCCGGGCCGCCTGCTCGGCGACTGCCTCCTGAGCCTGCTTCTTGGTCCCCACGAACAGAATCGCGCCACCCTCGGCGACGGTGTTCTTGATGAAGTCGTACGCCTTGGCGATGTAGTCCAGCGTCTGCCGCAGGTCGATGATGTAGATACCGTTGCGGTCAGTGAGGATGTACCGCTTCATCTTCGGATTCCAGCGACGGGTCTGGTGCCCGAAATGCACGCCGCTCTCCAAGAGCTGGCGCATAGTCACCACTGGCATGTGGTTCTCCTAGCCTCTTCGCAGACGCCACAAGGCGCCGCGTCCCTGGTTGCCGCGGCGGCCGGCCGGCCGCCGCCCTGGCGCCCTGCCGCGGCCTCCGACCCGGAAGATCGCCGGGACCAGGGAGAGCCGTTCGCCCCGTCCATGGTCGCCGCCGAAGCGGCGCCGGGACGGAAATGGGCGCGCGAGGTCGACCACGAAGGTGGTCGTCAGTCGTTCAGTGTACGGCCCACCACGCCCCACGCGGTAATCGGACCGAACCGCCGACCCCCAGACCGGGCTCCGGGGTCGTAAGGTCACCCGCAGGCCGGTCGGGGCCGTGTCCTGTCGACGCCGGAGGTCATGTGATGAGAGCAACGCGCACGACGGCGGCCGCGGCCGCCGCTTCAGCTATGGCGCTGACGCTGCTGGCCGGCGGCGCGGCGGCGAACGCCGGCGGGACAGCGACTGCGGGCGCGGCGGCGGGCCCCGGTCAGGTGCGGTTCGCCACCTTCAACGCCTCCCTCAACCGGGGCCAGTCCGGCCAGTTGATCGAGGATCTCAGCACACCCGACAACACCCAGGCGGCCAACGTCGCCGAGGTGATCCAGCGCGTGCGGCCCGACGTGCTGCTGGTCAACGAGTTCGACTACGACGCCGACGGCCGGGCCGCCCGGCTGTTCGCGGAGAACTACCTGGGTGTGGGTCACAACGGAGCCGCGCCGATCGAGTACCCGTACCGCTATGTCGCGCCTTCCAACACCGGCGTGCCGTCCGGGCACGACCTGGACAACAACGGCAGCGTCGGCGGGCCGAACGACGCGTACGGCTTCGGCTTCTTCCAAGGTCAGTTCGGCATGGCCGTGTTCTCCAAGCACCCCATCGACACCGTGCGGGCACGTACCTTCCAAACGTTCCTCTGGAGGGACATGCCGGGCGCGCTGCTGCCGGACGACCCGACCACGGCCGAGCCGGCGGACTGGTACTCCCCCGACGAACTGGACGTGTTCCGCCTGTCGTCCAAGAGCCACTGGGACCTGCCGATCCGGGTCTCCGGACGCACCGTCCACTTCCTGGTCAGCCACCCCACTCCCCCGGTCTTCGACGGCGCCGAGGATCGCAACGGCACGCGCAACCACGACGAGATCCGATTCTGGGCGGACTACGTGATGCCGGGCCGCTCGGGGTACATCTACGACGACGCGGGCCGTCGCGGCGGCCTGGCCGCCGGCGCCAGGTTCGTGATCGCCGGCGACCTGAACTCCGACCCGCACGACGGCGACAGCATCCCCGGCTCGGCGCAGCTGCTGCTGGAGCATCCGCTGGTGAACACCACGGTCATCCCGGAGAGCGACGGGGCGGCCGAGGCCAGCGAGCGGCAGGGCGGCGCCAACGCCGACCACGTCAGCGACCCGCGGCAGGACACCGCTGATTTCTCCGACAGCGCTCCCGGCAACCTCCGCGCGGACTACGTGCTGCCCGACAATCGGCAACGGATCACCGGGGCCGGGGTGTTCTGGCCGGTTCGGGACGACCCGCTGTTCCGGCTGGTCGGCGACTTCGACCCGACCCTTCCGGGCGGCTTCCCCACGTC
>WHSM01000132.1 GCA_009380105.1 Micromonosporaceae bacterium | reverse complement strand
GGCGGGGTCTCAGTCGCTCTCGCGCACGCGCATGGCGATCGGGAAGTGGTCTGAGTAACCGTCCTTGTTGACGGGCTTTCTCATGCCGCCGAACGGGATCGGCCCCGGGTAGGTCCCGGCGGCGACCATCTCGGGCGGCCGGACGACCTCCACGGAGCCGGACACCACTCGGACGGGGGAGTTTCGCCCTGCCATGTTCTTGTTGATCAGGAACTGGTCGAGCAGGTTGGCGAAGTTGTGGAAGTAGAAGGTGCCCTCGCCAGCCCCGAGCGTCCGCCACATCAGGTTCCAGAGCCGTGGGCTGGTCCCCGAGAGCACCTTGGCGCGTTGCCGGGTGCTCAGCGCGTGCCGCACCAACGAGGGGTCGAACGGCTCGTCGTTGAAGTCACCCATCGCCAGGGCGGGTGTGTCACTGCCGTGCACATCGCAGGTCCGCTGATGGAAGTACGCCAGCGTCTCGCCGGCGATCGCGCGGTAGCTGGCCGACTCGTGCTCGCCCCCGCTGCGGGACGGCCAGTGGTTGCCGAAGACCGCCCAGGTGCGGCCGCGATGGGTCTGGAAGTTGACCTGGAAGATCTCCCGAGTCGCGGTGCGCCGCATCACCACGTGCTGGAACCGTTGGTCCGGCGGGGCCGTGAACAACGTGGAGTCGAAGAGGAACGCGATGTCGATCCCGCGGTGGTCGACCGTGTCGGCGTGCGCCACCGCGTAGGAGCGGCCCGGCAGCCGGAGGGCGACCGCGTCGCGTAGCCGGTCGACCACGAAGTCGTTCTCGACCTCGCACACCCCGAGCAGGTCGGGGCCGGCCCCGGCGTTCATGCGCGCGATCACCGATGCGAGCTGGTTGATCTTCTGGTCCCGCAGCTCCGGAGTCCAGCCGATGATCGAGGCTCCGAGCGCGCGAGTGAGCTTGTCTGTGCGCCGTGGCGAGTCCTCTTCGTCGAAGAGGTTCTCGACGTTCCACCAGGCGACGTAGTAGGTAGATGTCATAGCGCCCCCCTGGGCTGCGGGCCACACCCCCATGCCCGCCAGAGATCAGGCGGGCGTGGTGGCCTCTGAGGTCACTATGAGTTATCGCGGACGCTCCCACTGTCGCCCAGTGGACTGTCGGAATCTCCCGACAGTCCCTGTGCGGTGTTTCCCGCGCGTCGAGGTGGGGGAATCGCAGCGATAAACGTGGCTATGGATATAACACTATGAATTTGTACGACTACCCTGCGCGTTTGGTCCGTGTGACGGTGATTCCTATTCGGTGACAGGCTGGCCGCGGGTGTTGACGGGATCTTGATAGGAGTCGAGTCTTTTGTCTCTATCCACCCCTTTGTGGGTTCGGCTGCGTGAACCGCGTCGGACTTCGCTCCCGGTCGAGGAGGACATCGATGAGAGCCCCTGTCAGAAGGTTCCTGGTCGCGGCGGTCGCCGCGGCGGGACTGGGCGCGGCGATGGCGCTGCCCGCCGTCGCCGCCACTGGACCGACGCCGCTGGTGTCGGTGACGAAGGCGGTCGGCGCGGCGGTGCCCGGTCAATACATCGTGACCGTCAAGAAGGGCGTGTCGGCGAAGACGCCGCTGCGCTCCCTCGGCGTCACAGCGACCCATACGTACAGCACCGCGCTGAAGGGCTTCGCCGCGAAGCTCAACGCGCGCCAGTTGGCCGCGCTGCAGCGCAACCCCGCCGTCGCCGCGATCGAGGAGGACCAGGTCGTCTCGGTCGACACCACGCAGACCAATCCGGTGTGGGGGCTGGACCGCATCGACCAGCGCGCGCTTCCGCTGTCGAAGTCGTACACGTACACGGCGACCGGGTCCAACGTGCACGCGTACGTGATCGACACGGGCATCTACGCCAGCCACGCTGAGTTCGAAGGCCGCGCGTCGCAGGACTTCAACTCCGCCGACCTGGTGCTCGGCGACTGCCACGGCCACGGCACCCACGTGGCGGGCACCATCGGCTCCAAGACGTACGGCGTGGCCAAGCAGGTGCGGCTGCACGGCGTGAAGGTGCTCAACTGCGCCGGCGCCGGCACCAACGCCGGCGTGATCCAGGGCATCGACTGGGTCGCCCAGAACCACGTCAAGCCGGCCGTCGCGAACATGTCCCTCGGCGGCGGCAAGTCCGACGCGGTGAACAACGCGACGAACAACCTGGCCAACCGGGGCGTCTTCGTCGCGGTCGCCGCCGGCAACGAGGACTCCGACGCCTGCGACGTCTCGCCGGCCAGCGCCGCCAACGCCACCACCGCGATGGCCAGCGACCAGAACGACAACAGGGCATCGTTCAGCAACTTCGGCCGCTGCGCCCACCTGTACGCGCCGGGCGTGTCGGTCACATCGACGTTCCTGCTCGGCGGCACGCAGACCTACAGCGGCACCTCGATGGCCTCGCCGCACGTGGCCGGCGTCGCCGCGCTCTACAAGTCGGCGCACGGAGACGCGTCGTACAGCGTGGTCCGCACCTGGCTGGTCAACAACGCCACCAGCGGCGCGATCCAGGGCAACCCGGCGAGCACCGCCAACCTGCTGCTCTACAAGAGCACCCTGTAGCGCCAGGAGTCACCCCTCATCCCACTTGGGGCGTCGCGGGACCTCGACACGCCGACACGATCGGCGTGCCGCAGGTCTGGCGACGCCCCAAGTGGCCCCGGGGTCAGGGTGCGTGTTCGCAGTGGTGGGCCAGTTGGCGTAGTGAGAGCCGCACTCCGGCCTCGAACGCCGGGCGCGCCAGCGGCCACCCGAGCCGCCCGACCACGCCGAACGGAAGCTCCAGACGCTCGGTCCAGACCACCGTCGAGCGCGCGTCCCCCCGCGGCACGACCGTGAAGATCCCCACGCCGCGCACCAGACGGCCGGTGTGCCGCACGTCGCAGCGTCGCGGCGGCTCCCACCGGGTGATCTCCATCGGATCGGTGAAAGCCAGCGGCCCCCAGCCGGTCCTGGCGACGAGGCGTGAGCCGACTGACCGGCCGTCGCCGCGCGTCAGCCGCACCTGGGTGCCCAGCATCCACTCGCTCTGCCCCGGCCAGTCGGACAGCACCCGCCACGTCCGCTCGGCAGGCGCGGCGACGTCTCTCTCGACCGTGAGCGCTCTCGCCGTCATGAGCCCGGCGACCGGGTGGGACTCGGCTTGCCCGCCGGAGTGGTCGCTTCCTCGACCCGGTCGAGCACGTGGCGTTCCAGTGTCACCTCGGTGCGCCCGGCGCCGCCGACCGCGATGTCGTCGTACGCCTGCAGCGCACGCGTCTCCCGGTCGAAGTACAGCACCGACAGCTCCAGCGGCTGCGGCTCGTCCTGCTCCAACCCGCGTAGCCCGGCGCCGCCGGTGGAGCCCTGCACCATCATGAGACTGCCGCCGTCCAGACGTTTCACCTTCCGCTTGTGGGTGTGCCCCGCCAGGACCACCGGCACGACTCCGTCCAGCACGTCCGCAGCCACCGGGTCGTGCATCACCCCCACGTCGACCGGTTTGCGCTGCGCCTGGATCGTCTCGACCAGCTGGTTGGTGTGCAGTCGCAGACCCGCGTTGGTGTACGCGTCGTTGCGGCGCTTGTCCGGCGTGAAGCGCGGGTCGCCGATGCCCGCGAACGTCAGCCCCGCCACCGTCCCGACGTTGTTGTCGAGCACAATGGCGTTCTTCTGGGCGGCGATCGCCTTCGCGGTCTCCTCCGAGTCGTGGTTGCCGCGCACGTAGACGTACGGTTGTTCGAGCTTGCCGATCCCGTCGGCGTACAGGACGCCCTCACGCTCGCTGCCCCAGTCCGTGAAGTCGCCCGCGTCGACGATCACGTCCACGTTGAACTGCTCGGCGACGCTGGAGATCACCCGGAACGCGGACGGGTTGAGGTGCAGGTCGGCGACGTGCAACACCCGGATGGAGTTCTCGTCCGGCTCGTACACCTGCAGGTCAGCGACCGTGGTGTAGAGCTTGCCGACGTTCGTCACCAGGTGCTGGAGCAGCGCCTGGTACTCCTCGTACCGGTCCGCGATCCGGCGGGCGTCGCCGACCACCGCCGGCACGTTGACCAGCAGGCCCTCGTACCGGGGCTCCTCGATGGACTTCAGGTTCACGGTGGTGTACGCCAGACCCGCTGTGCCCGCCACCAGGCCGATCGCGACCACGCCGGCTCCGGCGATGCGGCGGGCGTCGCGCCGGTACACCAGCGCGCTGAGGATCAGCGCCCCCAGCAACGCTGAGCCGACGCCGGTGGCGGCCAACTTCAGCAGACCGGACTCGACGTCGTCGACGGCGCTCTGGCTGGCGCGGCTGATCGCGTCCGGGTCGGACACCAGCCGCCGCGCCCGCTTCGGGTCCAGCTCCTGCAGCCGCACCGTCAGCGTCGCGGGCGCGTCGTGGCTGTCCAGGATCAATGAGCCCAGCGGCGGGATCACCACCTCGGTCTGGCCGGTCAGCGACGGGGAGATCGAGAACTCCGCTCGGAACGGCCCCACCGGATGCTCGACGCGGCCGTTGAGCAGCAGCCCCGCGATCGCGCCCGTCAGCGCGACCAGGACGACCAGCAGCATGCTGCCCGCGGTCCGCGCGGGGCGGGTGCGGGGGAGCCGCCACATCGCCGGGGCGCCGGTGTGGCGCAGCCAGCGCGCCGCGGCGGCGAGCTTCGCCGCGCCGAACCCCGCATGCCCGACAGAATGGTGGCGATCGTCGGAGGGCCGGTCGTCGGAAGGCATTGCGCCATCATCTCAACATCACGCCGATCCCGCCGATCCGCGACACGGCTGAGGATGGTGACCGCCTGAACAGGCGTGCGCTGGCAAGGCCGCACAAGCCGCCGCGTGGCCGGAGGTCACGCAAGGCGCGGAGAACGCCGCCAGCGTGCGCCTGAACAGGCGGTCAGGTTTTGCCGTTGCCGCCGTCAGAGGCCAGGACGATTCGGATGATCTTGTCGTCACCGGGGTTCGGGTCGCCGCGACCGTCCAGGTTGGAGGTGGTGACCCACAGGGTCTTGTCCGGCGCCACCACGACGGTGCGCAGCCTGCCGTACTCGTCGACGAGGGCCTGCTGCGGCGCGCCGATCAGGCCGCCCTTGCCGTTGAGCTGCATCGCGTACGTCCGCTTGCCGCGCAGGCAGGCGGTGACCAGCACGTCGCCGAGGATCGCCGCGCCGCTGCACGAGGCGTCCTCCGGCTTCCAGACCATGAACGGGTCGACGTACCTGGAGGATCCGCCTTTGCCTTCGACCTTCGGCCACCCGTAGTTCTTGCCCGGCTCGACCAGGTTCACCTCGTCCCAGGTGTTCTGGCCGAACTCCACGGCGTACAGCTGGTCCTTCTCGTCCCAGGCGATGCCCTGGCTGTTGCGGTGCCCGTACGAGTAGACGAGGTTGCCGAACGGGTTGCCCTTCGCCGGCTTGCCGTCCTTGGTCATCCGCAGGATCTTGCCGCCGAGTTTCTTCTTGTCCTGGGCGATGCCGGAGTCGGACGCGTCGCCGGTGGTGGCGTACAGGTAGCCGTCGGGCCCGAAGGCGAGCCGGCCCCCATTGTGGACGCCCGAGACGGGGATCCCGGTGACGATCGGTTTCGGCTCCTCGCCCAGCTTCAGCTTCGCGATCCGGTTGTCTTCCCGGGTGGTGTAGTAGATGAAGATCGTCTTGTCCTCGTCGTACTGCGGTGAGACCGCCAGCCCCATCAGGCCGCCCTCGCCGTCGGCGTACGCCTCGTCAATGGTCTGGATCTTCTTTTTCTTGAACTCCGTCGTGATCCGGTAGATGTTGCGGGTCTCGCGCTCGGTGACCAGGGCGGCGCCGTCCGGCAGGAAGTCCAGGCCCCACGGGATCTGCAAGCCCTCCACGATCGGCTCGGCGGCGAGGGTCGCGCCGTCGTCCTCCTCGGCGGCCTTCGACGACGGGGTGGGGAACTTCGGCGGCGTGCCGGCCTCCTCTTCCTTCGGTGGGCCGAACGAGCACGCGGACAGCAGCACGCCCGCGATCGTGAGCCAGGCTGCGGCCAGGGCGGCGCCTGGCATGGGTTTGCGGGTGTACGCCGTCACGGGACCCAGCCTAACCAGCCCGGTCACCTGGGGCCGGCGCGCACGGTAGTGTCCGGAGCCTCGACGGGGGAAGGGTTGCGGTGATGACGTCGGTGCGGATGACGCGGTACGCGCGCGGCGGCGGCTGCGCGTGCAAGATCCCGCCCGGGGAACTCGAATCGCTGGTCGCCGGGCTGCCGGATTCGAGCGGCGACGCCGAGCTGTTGGTCGGGCTCGACCATGGAGACGACGCGGCGGTGGTGCGGCTCGACGGCGACCGGGCGATCGTCGCCACGGCCGACTTCTTCACCCCGGTGGTCGACGACCCGTACGACTGGGGCCGCATCGCCGCCTGCAACGCCCTCTCCGACGTGTACGCCATGGGCGGCACGCCGCTGGTGGGCGTCAACCTGCTCGCCTGGCCGCGCGACCTGCTGTCGATGGAGCTGGCCCGGGAGGTGCTCCGCGGCGGGCTGGACATGGCCCGTGAGGCCGGGTGTCATCTGGCGGGCGGCCACAGCGTCGACGACGCGGAGCCGAAGTACGGCGTCGCCGTGACCGGGATCGTCGACCCGGAGCGGATCATCGCGTTGCACCGAGGCGCCCCGGGCGTGCCGTTGTCGCTGACGAAGCCGCTCGGCGTCGGCGTGCTCAACACCCGGCACAAGGCGACCGGCGAGGTGTTCGACCAGGCGGTCGCGGTTATGACCACGCTGAACCGCGACGCCGCGCGGGCCGCCGTCGCGAACGGCGTGGTGTGCGGCACGGACGTGACCGGGTTCGGGCTGCTCGGCCACGCGTACAAGCTGGCGCGCGCCAGCGGCGTCACCGCGGTGATCGACGTGGCGGCCGTGCCGTTCCTGGACGGCGCCCGCGAGGCGGCCGAGGCCGATCATGTCAGCGGCGGCAGCAGGCGCAACCTGGAGTGGGTCCGGCCGCACGTGGACTTCGGCGCCTGGGACGAGATCGACCGGCTGCTGCTCGCGGACGCGCAGACCTCGGGTGGGCTGCTGCTCGCCGGTGAGATCCCGGGAGCGCGGGTGATCGGCGAGCTGGTCCCGCGCACGGAGCACGCGCTGCTGTTGCGCTGAGCGGGACGGCGGGGCTTAGGATCTCTCGCTGGAGGTGTTTGCCGGCTGGTGCCGGCCGCGGTCTTCAACACCGTAGGGCGGGCGTGACGCGCGCGCCGGCGGGTTCGATTCCCGTCCACCTCCGCCAACGGTTCCGTACGGCGGGCTGGGGCGGTGGCCGATCTCCTGCAGCAGCCAGACGACGAATCCGATGATCGCGGCCGGAGCGAGCGTCGCCAGCCGCCATACCGCCGGACCGTCGACAGGCAGGAGCGCCGCGGCCGTCGCGGCGCCGGCGAACACCCATGCCCGGACCGCGACCGCCCAGGTGACCGGCCGGTCAGAACCGAAGCAGCCGCACGGGGCGGTCGGGCGCCACAACCGCAGCGCCGAGGTGTACGCGCCGAACCCGGCGTAGAGCAGTGCCGTGACGCCGAACCCCCAGGCCGCCGTGCTCGGGCCGACCAGCCAGCCGGCCACGGCGCCGGATCCGATCGCGATCTCCAACGGGCCGGCGAGACGTCCGAGCAGCGGGCGCAGCGACCTCGGAACGAGGCGCTGCGCCGTCAGCGCCGCGTCGAACGACGCCCGGTCGCGCATGTGGGCCAGCCCACCGGCGACGAGCAGCAGGGCGCCCGCCAGCGCGACCGCGCTGAGACTCAGGGCGAGAGCGGCCATCGAATTCCCCCCGGAGTCCTGACAGGTGGCACCGCTGACCGTAGCGGCGCCCGGCGCTCCCGTCGATGGGCGACAGTCGACCGCGTCGGCGACGTGGTGCACGATGGGCGCGGGGCCGGCGTCTAGGAGCGGGGAGCTGTCGCATGACCACGACCGACCGGCGGCGGCAGGTGCCGCCCACCGGGGAGATCCTCTCCGACCCGAGGGTCGCCGCCGCCACCGAGCGGCTGGGGCGGGCGCTGGTCAAGCATGTGGTCTCGGAGTGCCTGTCCCGGGTGCGCGCTGGGCAGTTGCCTCCCGACGATGTCGTGGACGAGGTGCTGCGGACACTTCCCGACGTGGCGGCGACGGTGCGCCGGGTGATCAACGCGACGGGCGTGCTGGTCCACACCAACCTGGGCCGGGCCCCGCTGTCGCAGGCCGCCGTGGCGGCGATGGCGGCGGCGGCCGGGGCCGCCGACGTGGAGTTCGACCTGGCCACGGGGCGGCGTGGACGCCGGGGACGGGGCGCTCTCACCGCCTTGGCCCGCGCGGTTCCGCAGGCCGAGTCGGTCCACGTGGTGAACAACAACGCGGCCGCGCTCGCTATGGTCGCGGCGACGTTCGCGGTAGGTCGGGAGATCATCGTCAGTCGCGGTGAGCTGGTGGAGATCGGCGACGGGTTCCGGATCCCGGAGCTGCTCGTGGCGGCCGGCGCGCGGCTGCGCGAGGTCGGCACGACGAACCGGACCTCGCTGGCCGACTACCGGGACGCGATCGGCCCGGACACAGCGTTGATCATGAAGGTGCACCCGTCCAACTTCGTGGTGCGCGGCTTCACCTCTCGGGTCCCGGTGGCGGAGTTGGCCGCGCTCGGCCCGCCTGTCGCCGTGGACACGGGATCGGGCCTGCTGCGTCCGGAGCCGTCGCTGCCCGACGAGCCGGACGTGGCGACCGCGTTGCGCGACGGGGCCGACCTGGTGATGGCGAGCGGCGACAAGCTGCTCGGCGGGCCGCAGTGCGGCCTGGTGTTCGGCGCGGTGGCGCTGGTCGAGCGGATTCGCAGGCATCCGCTGGCGCGGGCGGCGCGGGTCGACAAGGTGACGCTCGCGGCGTTGGAGGCGTCGCTGCGCGGCCCGGAGCCACCGGTGCGGCGGATGCTCCGCGCTTCGGTCGAGGAGGTGCGGGAGCGCGCCGAGCGGCTCGCGCGCCGGCTCGCCGACGCCGGCCTGGAGGCAGCGGTCCAGCCGTCGGAGGCCTCCGTCGGGGGTGGCGCGGCGCCGGACGTGGCGCTGCCGTCGTACGCCGTGACGGTGCCGGTGGACCTCGCCGAGCTCTTGCGGGCGGGCCGGCCGGCGGTGGTGGGTCACGTCGACAGGGACCGGTTGCTGCTCGACGTCAGGTCCGTCGACCCGGCCGACGACGAGGCGCTCGCCGCTGCTGTGGTGGCCGCCGCCGGGCGGTAGCGACCTGCGGCGGGGCGGTAGTGGCCCGCGCGACTGGTGCCGCCTTCCGCAGATTTTTTGCGCCCGACACGCCAGACACGTACCGATTTGGGTGGTCGGCCATACACCAGTGGCTCGGAATATGAAAGATATTGACGAGAAGTGGCCTGACCGTTAAACCTCTTCACACACGGGGGAACAGCTGACGTGATTTGTCAGCGCCCGTCGTCCTGTCTCACCGGATCGAACGGAGATCGGCATGGAGGACAGCGGGGTCGGCATCGTCGACCAAAGATTCCAGCACACCGATGCGCTGCCGCGGTTCCAGACCGCCAGCGGCGCCATCGTCGCCATCAACGCGCCGGGGTACGACCTGTCCCAGCCCTGGTTCCACTCCTTCCACGTGAAGGTGGAAGCGCCGTACGGCGCGTCGGCCCCGAGCGTGCGGAACCGGGCGTTTCAGGTCGCGCCGGTCGGCACTGTCGACACCTTCGTCGAGTACGACCTGAGAGGCAAGATCGTCGAGGAGCTGTCCGCGCTGGGTGGCAGGCTCCTGATCGCGCGCAACCACGAGGGTCGCGGCATCGCCGCGTGGCGCGGCAGGTGGCACGAGGTCTACATCTGGCTCAACGAGCCGGGCTTCACGGCCCGTGAGGTGCTCGACCAGTACGACCGGCTCGCCTTCGCCGACAGTCCGCTCGGCGTGCGGGTGCGTACCAGCCAGTCGCCGAAGGAGACGATCTACCGGGAGGAAGTCGGCAAGAGCGTGCCCAACGTGGCGCACCTGACGATCGTCGACGGCGGCCAGGCGTTGGAGCTCCTGCCCAAGTGGTCCGGCGCGAAGGTGCGTTCAGGCGAGGTGTGGCAGAAGCAGGCGCCGGCCAGCGACGGCGGGCTGCGGAAGCTCTTCGTCCACGCGAGCTCGTCGGCGGTGACGGTGCTGGACGACATCGACCCGTCCGACCCGGACTCCAAGCGGCTCGGCTTCCTCGACGGGCTCGTGTCGCTGACCTGGACACGGTCGTGACGCCGACTGCGCAAGGAGGTTGGCGATGGACTTCGTGACAGCGGCGCTGATCCTCACCTGGGTCGTGCTCGCGGTGCTGGCGTTCGGCCTGGCGGGCATGCTGCGCCAACTTCGGGACGTCCAGGCGGCGCTGCGTGACGCGGCCCCAGCGGACCGCGCGGCGCAGGCGCCGGAGGCGGTCCGGCCGGCGGGCGGCGCGGACCTCGCCGTCGTGCTCGTCGCCGACGACACCTGCCCGGTGTGCGCCGAGCTGGCGCCGATGCTGCCGGAGCTGGCCCAGACGGCGCCGCAGGACGTTGACGTCGTGCTGGTGGCGTCGGGATCGGCCGAGAAGTGGGCCATGCCCGATGGAGCCCAGGTGCGCGTGATCGTGGACCGCGACACCATGCACCGCGTCGACCCCGGCTGGCGACCGGCCTTGCTGGCCGTCGACGGCACGGGCGCAGTGCTCGCGGCCGAGCCGGTCGGCAGCGTCGAGCAGCTTCGG
>WHSM01000389.1 GCA_009380105.1 Micromonosporaceae bacterium | reverse complement strand
TGGCCGAGGCGCGGAAACTGCTGCTGACGCACCTGGTGCAGGCGTGGGGGAACGAGGCCGCCACCGTGGACGAGGCGGCCAGCGCGTACCAGGGCCCGATGGAGGTCGTCCGCCCCGGCTCCGTCTACGAGCTGTAACCCCGTCGTTACCGCAGTTATTCGAATACTTGCTGTTTCAACTGACTCTGAAACAGCAAGTATTCGATTGCTTGCGGCAAAGGGGGTTAGTGCGATGCAGTGGCTGTCCGGAGGGTTCCGGGCATGGGGGCTTGGGCGCTGTTCCACATCCGCTGGGCCAACGGCCACAGCGCGAGCAGGGCGGCCGCCACCTGCACGTAGCCCTGGACGACGAACAGCGGCACGAAGCGGCTGGCCGCGAAGACGATGAGCGCGACCACGATCAGGGCCGTCAGTCTCGGCCCCAGGACGTCGAGTCCGGCGATCCCCTTGGCGAAGCCGACCACCCCGACCGCGAACACGAGCGCCCCGCCCATCAGCACGGGCAGGAACCACGGCGTCAGCGCAGCCTGCGCGGCCTCCGCGTCGCCGCCGGCTTCGACGGCGGCCAACGGCGCGAACTCCATCCCGGGCAGGAACGCGTACAACATGCTTCCGATCACGATGAACGGCAGCCCGAAGCCGCTCCACCGGTCACCGCCGTGGTCGCGGAGGTAGCCGCGCACCGCGATGAACGCGAGGGCGACGAACCCGGAGGCCACCGCCGTGAGGACATGGGCCAGCCCCCAGATGGCGGGTCCGTCGGCCACCGCGTGGGCGACCGCCGAGTTGTTGGGCAGCCGCCCGGCGATGTGCGGGTGCAAGGCGAACGCGGCCAGCAACGCAGGCGGGGCCAGCACGGCGGCGACAGCGTGCGGACGATACGTCGTTTCGGTCATGGCTATCTCTCCTCATCTCCGGTCGTCGGACTAGTCATTTGGTCCCGACAGCGAGATTGACCTCGGTGTGGATCACGGCCTTCGGCCCGCCGCCGGAACGTTCGCGGAACATCCCGTCCAGCACCTGCTGGACCTGGGCGCGTTCCTGGTCGGTCAGTCCGGCGGTCATCTGCCCCCAGGCCGGATTGGCTGAGGCGAAGGTGGTCCAGAACTGCGCGGCCGACTCGAACGGCATGTCCCAGGTGGTGGTGTCCGCCGCCACGGCCGACAGACCCGCGTCGGCGAGCTTGCGCCGCAGGACGTCGAGGTCCGCGAGTTGGAACGGCAGCGGCGGCGGGTCCTTCGGCGGCGGGGTGAATCCCGGGATGGCGGCCTTCATGGCTCCGGCGACGAACCCGAAGGGCTCGACCTTGTGGAACGGGCCGAACGCCCCGATGACGACCTTGCCGCCGGGTCTGGTGACGCGCGCCAGTTCGGCCAGGCCACGGTCGACATCGGGGAAGAGCGCGACGCCGTGCAGCGACACGGCGACGTCGAAGGTCTCGTCCGGGAGGTCCAGGGCATGGCCGTCCATGACGCGGCCGTCGAGGTTCGACAGGTCCTCGGCCCGGGCGCGAGCCCGGAGCCGTTCGATCATCTGCGGGGCGTGATCGACGGCCACGACCCGGGCGCCGGCCTGCGCGGCCATGACACTGACAGCGCCGGTGCCGGCAGCCACGTCCAACAGGTCCATGCCGGGCCGCGGATCGACGCGGTCCAGCAGATCCCGGGCCAATCGCCGGGTCAGTGGGGTCACGTGCGCGTCGTAGCCGGCGGCGAGCGCGTCCCACGCGTCCCGGAGCTGCTCGGCGGCCGGTGGTGTGATGGTCATGAGGTAAGAGTCCTGCTCCGGCAGCGGTGGCCGCGTCGGGCGGATCACCCAACTCGACGCGGCGGATCGGTGTGGGCAATTCTGTGTAGCGCCGCAGGGCCGCAGGGCCGCCGCGGCCGTCCGGCGTCAGACGAGGTCGTGCTGGTAGGCGTACGCGGTGGCCGCGGCCCGCGAGGAGAGCCCGAGCTTGGTGAACATGTTGCTCAGGTGCCGGGCGACGGTCTTCTCGCTGATCACGAGCTCATCGGCGATCTGCCGGTTCGTCGCGCCGGTGGCCACCAGCCGGAGCACCTCGACCTCCCGGGCCGTCAGGCCTCCCGCAGCCGGCGGCGCCGGGCGGCCGGCGAGTTCCCGCGCCTGCTCCAGCGCCGGCGTCGCGCCCAACTGCTCGAAGACCAGGCGGGCGGCGTCCAACTCCATCTCGGCCGTGTCGTGGTCGCTGAGCCGCCTGCACGCCTGCGCCATCCGAAGCCGGACCCGGGCCGTCTCGTAGGGGGCTTCGAGCTCATGCCAGGCCACCCAGGCCCGGCGCAGGGCCACGGAGGCCGCTTCCGCGTCACCTCCGGCGAGCAGCACCGAGCCGCGGGCGTATCCGACCACGCCGCGCAGGTAGGGCGAGTCGAAGCGCGCGGCGATCTCGTCCAGCTCGTCCACTGCCGCCCGGGCGTCGTCGACGTGGCCGGCGGCGAGCTTGATCTCCACGTACGCGGACAACACCCTGGATCGCTCCACCGCCCCCTCGGCCTCGGCGACGGTCCGGCGGATGGCGGCGCTCGCGTCGTCGAGCCGGCCCTGCGCGAGCCGGAGCAGCGCCAACCCCGGCTGCACCGGGTGCCCGAAGCCGCCGGCCTCGCGGTAGCACGACTCCGCCCGGGCGAACTCCCCGCGCAATCGGTGCAGCTCGGCCTGCTGGTACAAGGCCATGCCCGTCACCGGGTCGCCGGGCGGATCCGACAGGTGCTCGCAGGCCTGCCGCACCTCGTTCATCGCGTCGGCCCACTCGCCGCGCAACTGCATGATCTCCGACCGGTGCACCAGGCACTGCCCGCGGTAGGGCTTGAGGTCCTGTTGGGTCACGCACCAGCGGCTCAACGCCGCTGTCCATTCCTGCATCCGGTGCACGTCGAAGATGTCGCGACAGGCGAGGACCACGGCGCAGTAGACGATGCCGGCCGTGAGCGCCGACACCTCGCCGGTGGTGATCGCGACCATCACCTCGTCGAGCGCCGCCACTCCCTGCGCCGCCTGGCCCGCGGCGACCAGGGACTGACCCTGCCCCAGCTTGCCGAACGCTATGAGGTCGGCGTCGTCGAATCTGTCTGCGATCTCGGTGATCTCGATGAAGGTCCGGCGCGCGGTCTCGGTGTCGCCGCCGCCGAGCGCCTGCAAGGCTGCGGGGATGCGCAGGTAGCCCTGCTCGACGCACTCCGCTGACGTCTTCTGGAGCAGGTGTTGGGCCCGCCTGATCCAGCCTCCGCCGCGGGCGTGCTCGCCCCGCAGAAAGAACGTCAACCCGAGCCAGAACGCGCAGCGCACCGCCGCTGGGGTCTCGCCGCGGTCCAGGAAAGCCCGATGCGTCCGCTCCCAGGTGTCACCGGCTTTCTCGAAACGGCCGATGAGGTAGGCGGCTCGCGCCAACCTGCCGAGATCCTCAGCGCCCAGCGGATCCCGCGCATCGGCGGCGGACAGGTGCTCGTACGCGTCCCGCCACGCCAACTGCCCGTACGCCTTGCGGCCATGCGTGAGCGGATCAACGGTGGGCATTGGGTGCTCCTGGTGGGAACGAGGCGATGTCGCCTACACGGTAGCGACGGTCACTGGACCCGCCGACGCGATTCCCCACGACCGGCACGGCGACGCCGCCCCGCGCTGCCCACACCGGCGGGGCTCTGGCGGGCGTGTCGCCCGCCAGAGCCTCGCGATCCCGGAGCCCGGCTCTAGAAGCAGGGTTCTGTGAGGTTGTGGTCCTTGGCTGTGGGGCCTGTGAACAGGTCCTTTTCGACCGTCACGCCAGTGGCGGCCTGGTCGTCGACCTTGCTGATCAGGCTCTGCCGGAACACGGCGTCGTTCGGCTTGCCGGAGTAGTTGCCGGCCTGCTCGGGGAGCATCCCCTCGTAGTCGACCTGGTCCAGCGACTTGACCGCCTTGAGCATGCCCTCACGGGTGAGGTCGCCGTCCTTGGCGGCCTGCTCCAGCGCGGCTTTCATCGGGTACGACCAGATCCAGCCCGAGGTGTAGCCGTCGTTCGGGGTCACCTCGCCGAGTGCTTCCCGCATGGCCTTGTGCCCAGGCGTGTCCGCGTCGAACGGCGCCCACGGCCCGGACTGCTTGTACAGCGCCTTGAACGCGTCGGCGGCGGCGCTCTCCAGCAGAGCCGGGTTCCACGTGGGGCTGGTGCCGATGAACGTGCCCTTGTATCCGCTGGCGGCG
>WHSM01000062.1 GCA_009380105.1 Micromonosporaceae bacterium | reverse complement strand
GTTGGACGAGCTGGCGACGCACGTGTCGGAGACGCCGAGGCCGAAGCCGAAGACGCCCACGCCGTTGCCGCACACCGGCACGGACCAGGACGACGGGATGCTGATGTTGTTCCCGACCCCGAGGCCGCTGTTGTCCTTGGCGAACTGCAGCTCAGCCGCGCTGCCGTTGTGGGCGTCCGCGACGCAGAGCTTGGAGATCCCGACGCCGCCGCCGGCGCCACCGCCGCCGTTGCCACAGAACGGCACCGCCACCGCGATCGGGCTGCTCCAGTTGTTGCCGGTGCCCAGGCCGGTGTTGTCCTTGGTGAGCTGGCCGCCGCCCGCCGCGCCCTCCGAGTTGCTGGCGGTCGCGACGCAGGTGTCCGAGATGCCGAGGCCGCCGCCGAAGATCCCGACGCCGTTGCCGCAGATCGGAGCCGCCACCGCAATTGGAACGCTCACGTTGTTGCCCGTGCCCGCGCCGCTGTTGCCGTTGGAGACCTGGCTGCCGCTGTCGTCGTTGCTGGCGTCCGCGTAGCAGCCGTCGGACATGCCGGCGCCACCGCCGGCGCCACCGACGCCGTTGCCGCAGATCGGAGCCGCCACCGCGATCGGGACGCTCACGTTGTTGCCGGTCAGCAGCCCGCTGTTGCCCTTGCTGAACTGGTCGCCAGCGTGCGCCGGGGACGCCGCGAACAGCAGGAAACCAGCGGCCAGAACGCCTGCGCGGAGTGTGTTGCGAACCCAAGACTTCATTTTCAGTAGTTCCCTTCGAATCATTCTGCGAGTGCGGATATATGTCGCCGGTCCAGAAGTCCTGAACCGATTCGGGCGGAGCACGGCGCGGAAACGCGCTGGCGTGTGGCGACGTGACGCCCATGGGATGTGCGATAGAGCTGATCTTTAAGTAATGCCGTTTGACGCTGGATGCTCTTGCGTCTGTTCTGCCCTGGCCGGCGGGGAGGCCGAGACGGGCAGCCCTGGTCAGCTGGAACGCGGACCGGGACGTGGCATGAGATCAGTCAGGAGAGACGGCCGGCTCGCCCGCGAGATCGCGCAGGGCTGCCTGGTAGGCCGTGGCGAGCAGCGCACTCGACTCCGGTGCGCTGGAGATCGGGAGGCCGGTGACGGTCGCTGTCATGCCGCCTCCCTGCTGCTGCGAGAACTGCGAGCCAGTCGCATTCCCGTAGGAGACACCCGATCCGGGGACCGCAGGCAGCGGAACCGGAGTGGGCAGGTGGGACGCCGGGGCGGCGTCTTTGGGGCCGGTGTGGCGCGCCTGCTTGGACTTGGTCGGCGCAGCGTCGACCGCCTCGACCGGCGACGTCTTACCGCTCGCTAGGTCGACGCCCGGCGCCACCGGCGGCGCCGAGTTGACTGGAGCCTCGTCCGGCGACAGACCCGCCCCGGGCAACGGAACCAGCTTGTGCACAGTGTTTCCCAACCGCGGCGCCTCATCGCCGGCAACCTCGTCGGCGACCGGCCGCGTGGCGTGCGCCAACACGTCCGTGACGGGACGGGAGACCGTGTCGACGGTGGACAGCACCGGCTGCAACGCGCTCGCCAGGGGCGAGCCGTGGGCATCGGTGGCCCTGCCTGCCGTGTGGCTCACGGGGGCCGCGGACACGGCCTCGTCTCCGCCGACCACGCCTGTGGCGGTCGTCAGAGTCTCACCAGCGAGTGAGCCGAGCGGTGGGATTTGGGTCGCCGCTCCGTCAGCGGTGCCGGAAGCGGAGCGACCGTGTGGGTCGGCGCTGGTAGTCGCCGTGCCCTCTGACCCTTCGAGCGTGTGGCCGGCGTTCGGCGACGAGGCCTGGGAGCCCGGCGCCGCCTCTCCTGCCGCGGACTCTTCCCTGGCGCCGCAGGCGCTGGGCTGTGAGACCGGCTCAGGGTCGATGGTGTTGCGGTTGTGCTTGGTGTTGCGGTTGTGCTGGGCCTTGGCGGTGCTGCCGTGCTGGCCGGCCTCGGTGTTTTTCGCGTCTCCGGTGTTTCTCGAGTCCGGGCCGGCGAGGTCGCTCGACCCGCCCGTGCACTGCTGCCGAAGAAGCTCGTCGCTACGCCAAGTGTTGTTCTCCACCCCACGCTCGACGCCGGAGCGATGTCCGGACACCCCGACCTGACCATCGGCGCTGTGGGCGCTGGCGGCTGACGACCCGATCAGCCAGGCGGTCCCGACGGCGCCGGCGAAGACCAGCACACGCACACAGTGGCGGAACCCGGCCCGCTGGGCCAGCCGAGACCAAGCGCGTTCGCCGCGCTCGGCTGTCAGCTGCGTGCCCATAGGTCGAGTTCCACCCCTTCTGATACGTGTGAGGCTTCGCCTCATTCCCGTGATGATAACCACGGTACGTGTTGTTGTGAGTACGAACTGTAGCGGCTCCGCTCGCGCGCCAGCTATCCGACACACCGGTTTGTGGTTTTTCTTCCAGATGTGACGAGCTCAGGCCTCACTCACGCCACGTACAACGCCGGCGACGTCACGGAGTCACGCTGGATGGATGAATTGGTATATGTCCGAATCAAGCACCGACCTGGAAGCTGGGGCTCAGGCTGGGATGGTGCGGGTGCGGGGGCCTGCCCTGAGCACGCCGCTCGGCAACTCCTTGCCCACGATCTTCTCGGCCAGGCGCGCCGCCTCGATCAGGGCGTCCAGGTCGATGCCGGTGGCGATCCCCATGTCATGCAGCATGTGCACCACCTCTTCGGTGGCGACGTTCCCCGTGGCCCCGGGCGCGTACGGGCAACCGCCGAGTCCGCCCACGCTGGCGTCAAACTCGGTGATGCCGTGCTCGAGCGCGGTGAGGATGTTGGCGAGCGCGGTGCCCCGGGTGTTGTGGAAATGCAGCAGCAGCGGTGTGTCCGCGTGACCGCCCCGCACCGCGTCCAGCAGCTCGGTCACCCTCCTTGGAGTCGCCATCCCCGTCGTGTCGCCGAAGGCGATCCGGTCCGCCCCGTCGGCGACCGCCCGGTCGACGATGTCCGCGACCCGTTGCGGCGCCACGTCACCCTCGTACGGGCAGCCGAAACTGGTCGAGACGATCACCTCGACCGTGGCGTTGTGGTCGTGCAGCAGCTGGATCAGCGCCGCGATGTCGTCGAGTGACTCGGCGGTGGAGCGGTTGACGTTCTTGCGGTTGTGGGTGTCACTGGCCGAGACCACCACCTCGATCTCGGTGAACCCCGCGTCCAGTGCCCGCTGCGCGCCGCGGCTGTTCGGGATCAGGGCGGAGTAGCGCACATTCGGGCTCTTCGCGGCCTGGTTCCACACCTCGTCGGCGTCGGCCATCTGCGGGATCGCCTTCGGGTGCACGAAGCTGACCGCCTCGATCCACTTCACGCCGGTGGCCGAGAGTGCGTCGAGCAGCCGCACCTTCGCCTCGGTGGGCACCGGGTCCTCGTTCTGCAGGCCGTCGCGAGGCCCCACCTCGCGGATCGACACCGCACTCGGCAGCTCGCTCATAACCCCATCCTCCCCCCTTGCCCGACCCTTCCGAGAGCGGGCGGCGCTACGCGCGCATGCGCGCGACGATGCCTGTGTCGTAGTCGCCGCTGATGAAATCCTCGTGCTCCAGCAGATCGGCGAAGAACGGCAGGTTGCACTTGAGGCCGGCGACCTCGAAGGCCGCTACCGCCGCGCGGGCGCGCGCGATCGCGGCGGCCCGGTCGGGCGCGTGCACAATCAGCTTCGCCATCAGCGAGTCGTAGTGCGGGGTGACGGTGTCGCCGTCGGCGTACCCCGAGTCGACCCGCACCCCCTCGCCGGACGGCTCCCGCCAGGCCGTGATCGCGCCGGGGCCGGGGAAGAACCGCTTCGGATCCTCGGCGTTGACCCGCAGCTCGATCGCGTGCCCGACCGGGCGCATGGCGTCCGGGTCGAATCCCGGCTCCTCGCCGGACGCGATCCGCAGCTGCGCCTCGACCAGGTCGATGCCGAGCACCGCTTCGGTCACCGGATGCTCCACCTGCAGGCGCGTGTTCATCTCCAGGAAGTAGAACTCGCCCGACTCCGGGTCGAGCAGGCACTCCACGGTGCCGGCGTTGCGGTAGCCGACGGCCTCGCCGGCCCGCCGGCCGGCCGCCAGCAGCCGCTCCCTGAGCGGCCCGTCAACTGCCGGCGACGGGGCCTCCTCGGCGAGCTTCTGGTTTCGCCGCTGCACGGAGCACTCCCGCTCACCGAGGGCCAGCACCCGCCCGTCGGCGAGCCCGAGGATCTGCACCTCGACGTGGCGGATTCGGGGGAAGAACTTCTCGATCAGCACCGCGCGGTCGCCGAACATCCGCTCGGCGAAGTCGCCGATCTTCTCGTGCTGCGCGCGCAGGGCGTCGATGTCGTGCACGGCGGCCATCCCCATGCCGCCCCCGCCCGCGGCGGCCTTCACCATCACCGGGTAGCCGATCTGCTCGGCGGCGGCCACCGCGGCGTCGACGTCCGGGACCGGCTCGGCGGTGCCGGGGGCGACCGGCACTCCAGCGGCCGCCATCAGGTTCCGCGCGTTGATCTTGTCGCCCATCTGCTCGATCGCCTCGGCCGGTGGGCCGACCCAGACCAGTCCCGCGTCGACGACGGCGCGGGCGAACTCGGCGTTCTCCGACAGGAACCCGTACCCCGGGTGGATCGCCGCCGCGCCGGTCTGCTTCGCCGCCGCAAGGATCGCCTGGACATTCCGGTACGCCGCGCCCATCGCGGCCGGGCCGGGGGTCGCCGCCTCGACGAGCACCGACTCGTCGGTCTCGGCGACATACGGCAGCCCCGCGTCGACCTCCGAGTGCACCGCGACGGTGCGGACTCCGAGCCGCCGGGCGGTGCGGATGATCCGCCGGGCGATTTCGCCTCGGTTGGCGATCAGCAAAGACTCGATCAACGGTGCCTCCTGCGTACGCGACGCCGTACCCAGAAACCTAACGATCGTTAGGTTGCCTGGCCCAGCATGGACACGGCGCCCTCGGACCTCAACCGGACGAGTCGACCGGAGTCAGTTCAGGGCGCTTCGGGCGTACCAGATCACCAGACGAGCGGCCCGTCAAGCGGCGGTGGACCCATGGCGCGGAGCGCGACAGCGCCGTGCCTCAGCCGAGCAGCGCGGCGAGCGCGGAGCGCCGCAGCAGGTCCGCCCGGCGTTTCTGGTTGACGTCGGCGGCCTGGAACGGGGTCGAGTTCATCAGGCCGAACGCCGCGTGCGCCAGCACCCGGGCTTCGGCCGCCCCCAACTCCGGCCGCACCTTGAGCAGCACGCCGACCCACTCCTCGACGTAAAGGCGCTGGAGTCTGCGAATCTCACGGCGCGGCTCCTCCGGAAGCCGGTCGAGCTCGTGGAGCTGCAGCGCGATCACGGCCGGGTTCGACAGCGCGAAGTCGACGTGGAACCTCACCAGCGACGTCAGGACCGCCGTCGCGTCGCCGTTGTCGGCGGCGGTGCGTTCCCGCCCGCCGTCGAGCAGCCCTTCACTGACCGGGCGCAGCGCGGCGGCGAGCATCGCCTCTTTGCCCGCGAAATGGTGGTACAGCGCCGGGCCGGTGACCCCGGCCGCCGCGCCGATGTCGTCCATCGACACGCCGTGGTAGCCGCGCGCCGCGAACAGGCCCACGGCGATCCGCAGGATCTCGTCCCGCCGGGACACCCGGGGGGATCCGTCAATGGTCACCGCGCCAGATTAGCCCGGAACCGCTCCGCGCCTGAACGACCATTCACCTGCTGAGACCGCCCGCGACGTGCTGGGTCAGCTCGGCGGCGCGGGTCGCCTCGTCGTCGTCACCCACCCGCCGGGCAGCCCACCACGGGCGCGAGCACAGCGCCGCCAGCCCGGCGCCGACGGCGTTGAGCATGATGTCGTCCACCGAGAACGTGCGGCCGTGCGCCGCGAGCAACTGGGTCGTCTCGATCGCCAGCGAGGCCGCCGCCCCGACCGCGAGCACCTTCCAGCAGGCGGCAGAACCCGCGAAGCGTACCGGCAGAAAGAAGCCGAGCGGGGCGAAGACCAGCAGGTTGGCGACCACCTGGACCACGAAGAAGTCGGCCGGGCCTCGCGCCAGCGCCGCCAGGTCGCTCAACGGCACGAGGTGCACCCTGCCGGGCGCGTCCGGGTCGGCGAGCAGCGCGAGCCACAACCACGGCGCCGTGCCCCACACCAGGCCCAACTCCGCTACGACGGCCGGCAGCGGGCGTCCCAGCCGCGCGCGCTGCCACCACGCCAGGGCCGCCGCCAACGGCGCGGTCGCGGCGGCGGCGAGCATCACGCTGCTGTAGGCCCGCCAGTACTGGCCGATCAACTGCAGGTCGAGTTCGGGCATCACCCGAGTCTCGTCCGCGAATGTGGGGATCCGGCGCCGAAGCTGTGTCGAACCGATATGCCTGGGAGGTGACCGGCCGGTAGTTTCATTCGTGGACGCGCCGCAGACGGCCAGCTGGTGAGGACAGATGCCTGAGGATCGCAGTTACGACGTCGTGTTGTTCGGCGCCACCGGATTCACCGGCGGCCTGACCGCCGAGTACCTGGCGCGGAACGCTCCCGCCGAGTGCCGGTGGGCGCTCGCCGGCCGTAACCAGAGCAAGCTCTCGACGCTGCGGGACCGGCTCGCCGGCATCAACCCCGCCTGCGCGGGCCTGCCGCTGCTGCACGCCGACGCGGGAGACCCGGAGTCGTTGCGCGCGGTCGCCGCTGACGCCCGCGTCGTCGCCACCACGGTCGGCCCTTATCTGGAGTACGGCGAGCCGCTCGTCGCCGCCTGCGCCGAGGCCGGGACCGACTACCTCGACCTCACCGGCGAGCCGATGTTCGTGAACCTGATGTACCTGCGGCACCACGCCACGGCGCGCGAGCGCGGCGCGCGGCTGATCCACTGCTGCGGAATGGACTCGATCCCGTACGACCTCGGAGTGCTCTTCACCGTCCAGCACCTGCCCGAAGGCGTGCCGTTGACCGTGGAGGGCTTCGTGCGCGCGGGCGGCACGTTCTCCGGCGGCACCTACCAGTCGGCGATCGGCATCATGTCCCAGATGCGGGAGGCGGGCCGGGTCGCCAAGGAGCGGCGCGCCGCCGAGCCCCGGCCGGCCGGTCGCAAGGTCGGCTCGGTGAAGCGCGGCCTGCATTTCGAGCCGGCGGTGAAGCGCTGGGCGCTGCCGCTCCCCACGATCGACCCTCAGGTGGTACGCCACTCCGCCGCCGCCCTGGACCGGTACGGCCCGGAGTTCCGGTACGGCCACTACGCGGCGCTGCGACTCCCGGCAGCGCTCGGCCTGGCCGGCGGCGCCGGGGCGCTGCTCGCCGCGACCCAGGTTCCGCCGCTGCTGTCGCTGCTGCGTGCCCGGGGCAGGCAGTCCGGCGAGGGGCCGAGCGCGGAGCAGCGTGCCAAGAGCTGGTTCAGCGTGCGCTTCGTCGGCTCCGGCGGCGGGTCGCGGGTGGTGACCAAGGTCAGCGGCGGCGACCCCGGCTACGACGAGACCGCCAAGATGCTCGCCGAGTCGGCGCTGTGCCTGGCGTTCGACCCGGGTCTGCCGGAGACGTCCGGCCAGGTCACCACAGCGGTCGCGATGGGCGACGCCCTGATCGGGCGGCTCCAGAAGGCCGGCATCGCGTTCGCAGTCCAGGAGCCGTAACCCGCCCCGCCCCGCACGGTGCCGGTGTCGGTGTCGCTCCGGTGTCGATCAATCGTTGGGCGCGGTGCAGTCACATGTGGGCGGCGCGGCGCGGCCCAACGCCCGACGAATGATCAACAAGCGGACCCAGCACGGTTCTGCCGGCTCGCCTCCACGTGGGAGCAGCGAGGTGTCAGGACTCGTCTTCCAGGCGGAAGCCGACCTTGAGGGTGACCTGGAAGTGGCCGATCTCGCCGTTCTCGATGTGGCCGCGGGTCTCCGTCACCTCGAACCAGTCCAGGTGCCGCAGCGTGGCGTTGGCGCGGGTGATCGCGTTGCGGATGGCTTCGTCCTGGGAGTTCGGTGACGACCCGACGATCTCGGTGACCCGGTAGACATGCTCCATTGCTGGCTCCTCACTCACGGGCGAGACAAGCTCTCTCCGCACCGTAGGGCCCGCTAGAGCTCTCCGCGACCGGTTCACCCACCAAGATCGCGCGCCCGCCAGGCCCGGCTCGCCGATCGGCTACGGGTGCGAATCAGCCGCCGCGCGTCAGATTCGTACCCAGAATCGCGATCTTGGGGGGCCGACCTCTGGAGGGTGTGGGGCTACCTCTGGGGGTGTGGGAAACGATCTTGGGCAAGGCGCGGGTGGACGATCCTGGGGAGGTCGCGCGTCAGCGCATGGCCCGGACGTAGCGGTCGGCGAGTGTCTGGATGTGCGCGACCAGCTCGGGTGGCTCGGTGACCGTGAAGTCCTGGTCCAGCAGACCCAGGTGCACCGCGACCGTCTCCACCGAGTCGGCGCCGGTGCTCAGCACGCAGGTGTGTTCGTCCACCGGCTCCACCACGCCGACCGCCGGACTGATCCGCTCGATCACCGTCGCCGCGGGCGCGTGCACCGTCACCCGGGCCTGGAAGCGCCACGCCGCCGAGGAGACCCGGCGGGAGACGTACGCCGCGATGTCGTCCTCGGGCAAAGGGCGCGGCGTGAACCGGGGACCGTTCGGCGTGCGCAGCGCGATCCGGTCCACCCGGAAGGTACGCCAGTCGTCCCGATCCACGTCGAACGCGACCAGGTACCAGCGGCGGCCCCAGTTGACCAACCGATGTGGCTCCGCGTGGCGCCGGCTCTCCGACCCGTCGTGCAGCCGGTAGTCGAACCGGAGCCGCTCGTGATCCCGGCACGCTGCGGACAGCGCGGTCAGCAGTGAGGCGTCGACCGTCGGCCCGGGCCGGTCGGGCGGCACCGCGACCGTGTACGTCTGCAGCGCGTTGACCCGCCGGCGCAGGCGCGACGGGAGCACCTGCTCCAACTTGGTCAGGGCACGCAGCGCGGTCTCCTCCACACCGGCCACCGCGCCCCGTGCTCCGGTGCGCAGCCCGACCGCCACCGCGACCGCTTCGTCGTCGTCGAGCAGCAGCGGCGGCATCGCGGCCCCGGCGCCGAGCCGGTACCCGCCGTCCGTGCCTCGCGAGGCGTGCACCGGGTACCCGAGGTCCCGCAACCGCTCCACGTCACGGCGTACGGTCCGCGGGCTGACGCCGAGCCGGTCGGCGAGCCCCTGGCCACTCCAGTCCCGCCGAGCCTGCAGCAGAGAGAGCAGTCGCAGCAGTCGCGCCGAGGTCTCCAACATGCCCTGAAGCCTGTCAGCCGTTTAGGTCAGAAGCTGACCGCAAGCCCTCGTAGCGTCACTGTCATGACAACGAACACGACACCCCAGACCGAAGCCGCCACCGCCGCCAACGGCGACACCGAGATCCGCCCGTTCCGGATCGACATTGCGCAGGCCGAGCTCGACGATCTGGCCAACCGGCTCGACCAGACCCGCTGGCCCGACGAGCTGCCCGGCGTCGACTGGAGTTACGGAGTGCCGCTGGAGTACGTCAAGGAGCTGGCGGCGTACTGGAGGGACGGGTACGACTGGCGGGTGTGGGAGGCGAAGCTGAACGCGTACCCACAGTTCACGACGACCATCGACGGCCAGAACGTGCACTTCCTGCATGTCCGCTCCCCGGAGCCGGACGCCACTCCGCTGATCCTGACCCACGGCTGGCCCGGGTCGATCGTGGAGTACCTGGACGTGATCGACGCGCTCACCGACCCCCGGTCGCGCGGCGGAGACCCGGCGGACGCGTTCCACCTGGTGATCCCGTCCGTGCCCGGGTTCGGCTGGTCCGGCCCGACGAGCGAGAAGGGCTGGAACCGGCGCCGGATCGCGCAGGCGTGGACCGAGCTGATGCGGCGGCTCGGGTACGACCGGTACGGCGCGGTCGGCAACGACCTCGGCTCGTTCGTCTCCCCCGAGGTCGGCCGGGTCGGCGGCGAGCACGTCATCGGGGTGCACGTCACCCAGATCTTCTCGTTCCCGTCCGGTGACCCATCGGAGTTCGAGGGCCTGTCGGCGGCCGATGTCGCCGCGGTGAAACACATGAAGTGGTTCTGGGAGAACCTGGGCGCGTACAACCTGATGCAGGCGCAGCAGCCGCAGACCCTGGCGTACGCGCTGCTGGACTCCCCGACCGGGCTGCTTGGCTGGAACGTGCAACTACTGCGCGACCTGGACAAGGACTTCATCCTGACCAACGTGATGATCTACTGGCTGACCCGCACCGCCGGGTCCGCCGCCCGGATCTACTACGAGGACGACAAGGCCGAGCACCCGAGCGAGCCGACCTCGTTCCCGCTCGGACTCGCCGGGTTCGGCAACGACTTCAAGTCCATCCGGCGGTTCTCGGAGCGAGACCACAAGAACATCGTGAGCTGGAACGAGTACGACATCGGTGGCCACTACGCCGCCCACCAGGCGCCGGACGTGCTGGTCGGCGACATCCGGGCGTTCTACCGCTCGCTGCGCTGACCGGCCGGACGCACGACGGCGCCGCTCTCCCCACGAGGGCGGCGCCTGGTGACCTTGGGGAACGATCACGACTCCGTGGCCGCTACCGGACGGGCGGCTTGACTGCCCTGGTGGCGAAATAGCCCGACATGTGTCGGGCGGTCGGGGAGTTGTGATGCGGCGCCTCGGCGAAGGCGGTGAGCACGAAACCCGCCGCGAGCTGGCCGCCGATCTGCTCGGTCATCGTATGGCTGTACGAGACCGGGGCGTCCTTGCCGAACACGCGCTCCCGCTCTTGCGTCGAGAGATGTGTCAGATCGGAGTACGGCAGCGTGTGCCGCACCACCAACTCACCGCGGAAGTCCAGGGCCTCGGCGTCGAAGAGGAACAGGTCGGGGTTGACGAAGCCAGTCAGGAGCGCGCCGCCTGGGCGCAACACGCGGAAGCATTCCCGCCACACCGGCTCGATCTGCGGGCAGAACAGGTTCGACACCGGATGGAACACCAGATCGAAGCTCTCGCCGGCGAACCTGCTCAGGTCGCGCATGTCGCCGAGCACCGTGGACAGAGCCAGCCCTTCGCGGGCGGCGACGAACTCGTCCTGGCCAAGCTGACGGGGCGAGTTGTCCACCACGGTGACCTGCGCGCCGGCGGCGGCCAGAACCGGGCCCTGCTGGCCGCCGCCCGATGCGAGGCACAGCACCGCGGTCCCGGCCAGCTCCTCCGGAAACCAGGTCCGGTCGACCGGCTCGTAGCCGATCAGGACAACCGACCAGTCGCCGTCCCTGGCCCTGCCGATCACCTCGGGTGGGACCGGCCGGGTCCACTCGTTCTCCGCGTCGACCAGCCGGTCCCACGCCGTGCGGTTGTGCGCGGCTGGATCGATCTCAGTGGCCATGGTCACCGATCGTATGGAGCCAGGCCACGTTCAGTCGAACGGTTTCACACCAGGTACGGAGCGAGCGCCTCCCGGATCAACTCGGTGGCGTAGCGGACCGGTCCGGTCCCGACGCCGAGCGTGCCGCCCGGGGACCGGTAGAAGGCGGCGGTGTCGATGTGGTTCACGCCGAGTTCGACGGCCCGGCGCAGCACGCTGACTGCGAGATCGCGGTCGGGGTTCCCGGTGAGGCGCATGGAGCCGAAGCCCATCCGGTTGACGGTGAAGTCGCCGAGCGTCCAAGTGCCCGCGGCGGCCGCGTTGATCTCGTCGGTAGGCATCCGACGAACCTATCCAACGGACGCCTTCACCTGCCCGTTTGTCTCACCGCGATCAATCTGGCTGGTGGAGATGACCTCGTTACGGTCGTCGAAGTCCGCGACGATCCGCAGGTGTCCGCCGAGGGCCGCGATGTAGCGGCGAATCGTGTCGATTTCCATCTGGCCGATGTCGCCTTGCTCAAGCTGACTCACCCGAGGCTGGCTTACTCCCATTCGCTTTGCCAACGCAGTCTGGCTGAGGCCGGCCGCGACACGCAGGTGGGCGAGCCGGTGACCAAGCACATAGGCCTGAGTCTTCTCGTTAGCGGCCGCGCGGGCAGACTCGACATCGCGACCAGCAGCGCGATCACGACGCTCCTTGTCTGCCTTCACGTCCTTCCAAGAACGAGCCATCTCACCCCTCCTCCAGCTCCGCAAGGTGCGCGGCGTAGCGTGCGTCCGCGACCGGAACCTGCGTGTCGTACCAACCCTTCCAGCCCCCCGACTTGTCGCCCGCGACAAGCAAGATTGCGCTACGCCGCGGATCGAACGCGAACAAGATCCTGACCTCAGTTGCCCTGGCCGATGCCGGCCGGAGCTCCTTCATATTGTGGTAGCGGGACCCTTTGATCCGATCCACCAGCGGTCTTCCCAACCGAGGTCCCTGCTCAGACAGTACGTCGATCGCCCTCTCGACCAAGTCTGCGGACTCCGGATCGGCCTCGCACAGGTCGAGAAACCACGCATCCACCTCCGAGTGCAGTTTGATCTCCCAACCCACACTCTGACTATAAGGCAGGGGTAGTAGTAAGACAATAAGTGCAGCCTTATATCAAGATCAAAAATAGTCGCGCTCGCTCGGCCAGGAAGGGCCGAGGGGCATGGTCGGAATCACGCAAATACCTACATAATCGACCTAGGGCGCGATCTCGACATAGAAACGGTCAGCAGGCAGGACTTGGTCGTCCTCGCCTGTGCGGGACCACACCAGCACGGGTACGCCGTCTGTGAGCCCGAGGTGCTCCCGCTCCTCGACTGTGGGCATCCGGGCCAGCACTGCTCCGGCCGACGCCGGCACCGGCGTCAGGTCGCGCTGTTGGCGGACGTACGTGCCGAAGCCATGCCGGGTCGCGACCAACCCCTCGGACCGCAGCAGCGCGAGCGCGCGGCGGACGGTGGCGCGGCCGGCGTCGTGCTCATGCATCAGGTCCGGCTCGTACGGCAGCCGCTCGCCGGGAGCCAGCCGGCGCGAGCGGATGCGCTCGCGGAGATCAGCGGCGATCTGGTAGTAGCGTGCGACACCGGCCATGCGCGGACGTTACGGCGGCAGGGAAACTCGTGTGCTCTTACGCAAGTGCGAAAGAGTTGCTCCGACTCGACCACGGAGCGCGATCAGCGTGCTACCGTGATTTTCGTTGGCGCTTCTGGCGCCGCCGTTGGCGCTTCTGGCGCCGCATCAAATGGTCGAGGGCCGGGTCTCCATCGGGAGCCCGGCCCTCGTTTGCTCTGTGCTCAGACTTGCTCTGTGCTCAGACTTGCCCTGTGCTCAGACCTCGAACTCGCCCTTGCGGACGCCGCCGATGAACGTGTCCCACTCGGCCGGCGTGAAGGTCAGCACCGGGCCGGTGCGGTCCTTGGTGTCGCGGACAGCGACCACGCCGGGAAGGTTCCGAGCCACCGCGACGCAGGAGCCGTTCGCCTGACTTCGGGTGCTCGTGCGCCACTCGGCGCGGGTCAGGTCGGGAGTCATCCCGCGCTCCTTTCACGCGCCTTCCGCAGCTCCTCCAGCGAGGTCGTCGCGTCCAGCGCTGCCGCTCTCAAATGGTCGTACGCCAGGATACTCTGCCGGGCTTCCTCCCCTTCCGGGTACAGATCGCCGGCGATGGTCTCGGCGTAGATCACGTCCGGGGCGTCCTCGGCGTACTTCAGGACCGTCAGCGCACCGGGGCCGCCGGGGTGAGCGCCCCGGGCGAACGGCATGACCTGGATCGTGATCCGGGGATTGGACGCCATCTCGATGAGGTGGCCGAGCTGCCCCCGCATCACCTGAGCGCTGCCGACCACCCTGTGCAGCACCGACTCGTCGAGCACCGCCCACAACCGGGGCTCGGTCTTCGCCAACTGCTGCTGGCGGGTCATGCGGATCTCCACCCGCCGCTCCAGCTCCTCGTCCGAGATCTCGGGGCCGGTGCCCCGGATCACCGCGCGGGCGTACGCCTCGGTCTGCAACAGCCCGTGCACGACCACGGGCTCCCACACGAAGATCTCGGCCGCGTCGGACTCGAACCCGAGATAAGACGCGTACGCCGGCGAGATGGTGGAGGTGTAGCGCGCCCACCAGCCACGTTGCGCCCCGCCGCGCGCGAGGTCGACGAGATGCGCGCGGAGCGCCAGGTCGTCGACCCCGTACGCGTCCAGGAGCGCATTCAACTCGACCCGCTTGATCCTGCGACGACCGCGCTCCATCTTGGAGATCGTGGACTGGTCGACGTCGAGCGCAAGGCCCGCCGTCGTCTGGTCGAGGCCTGCCGCCTCACGATGCGCGCGCAGCTCACGCCCGAGCCGGTTGCGTTGGACGGTCGGTCCACTGGCACCCATTGCCACCTCCTGAAGACACAGCGTGCGACAGTGCTTGCATAGAACTCATCGACTATGCGATGCTTTGTAAGCGATAAGGCCTATGCCTCGTCATGGTAACGACAACGGCTCTGCCATGTCGGGTGCGAACGGACCGGCGTGGCGGCGGGACCCTCCCCGTGCCCCCGCCGCCACGCTCTCGCGGAGGCGGCGCGGACGAGGGGCCGCGCCGCCCTCGAAGGAGGCGACGACGATGCCCGACCCGCACAGCCTCGCCAGAGCCCTCGACGAGCAGCGCATCCGCCGCCAGGTCGAGCGGCGCGTGCTGCCGTACGGCGGAGACAAGGCCGTCGCCCGGTCCATTTACAACGCGCACCCGCCGTCACGCTGGCCGTTCATCGACACATGCGGAGGCTGTGGCGAGAAGTGGCCGTGCAAGGACCGCCGCGAGTCCGGGGAGGTGCTCGCGTCGTGAGGACACGGGAGCGCGCCGCGCCGCTGGTGTACGCGCTCATTTCGGCAGCCAGCAGGCCATGGTGACCGAACGACCCCCGCTCGCCGAGGCGTTCCCGCGCCGGCCGCGACCACACCGGCCCACAGAAGAGGAACTCGACGCCGCTCAACGGATGTACGACGCCCACTCGCCCAGCCTCGTCACCCACGCCTGCGTCGCGGCCGGGTGCGACGAGCAGTGGCCATGCCAGCAGTACCGGAACGCGCGACACGCCCTCGTCCTCGGCGGACGAATCCAGCCCACCCCGCTGCGCCCGTCACTCTGACGCATCCGTGACAGCCACCTCGGCGCCGCGCCGACGTCAGGAGCTCGTGAGGATGACGAGTTGCTGGGTCGCTCGGGTCATCGCGACATAGCGGTCGACCGCTCCTTCGATGCCCTTGCCGAACGCCTCGGGGTCGATGAGGACGACCAGGTCGAACTCGAGCCCCTTCGACAGCTCCGGGGTCAGCGATCGGATGCGGGACGTCGCCCGGAACGTGGGATCGCCGATGACACAGGCGATCCCGTCGGCGTGCGCGGCGAGCCAGGTGTCGAGGATCGAGCCCAGATCCGAAGCAGCTCCGTGTACGACGGGGACGTCGTTGCTGCGGATGGAGGTCGGCACGTTGGCGTCCGGGAGCACGGCCCGAATGACCGGCTCGGCTTCGGCCATGACCTCTTCCGGCGTCCGGTAGTTGATCGTCAGGGAGGCCAGGTTGATCCGGCCGAGTCCGATCCGCTCGAGCCGTTCCTGCCACGACTCCGCGAACCCGTGCCTGGCCTGGGCGCGGTCCCCGACGATGGTGAAGCTCCGGGACGGGCAGCGCAGCAGCAGCATCTGCCACTCCGCGTCGGTCAGTTCCTG
>WHSM01000078.1 GCA_009380105.1 Micromonosporaceae bacterium | reverse complement strand
GCTGTTCGAGGAGCGCTCGTGACGGAGCGACGTTCGCCCATCGTCGCGGCCGTTGTGGTCCACGACGGCCGCGTCCTGATGGTTCGACGTCGTGTCAGCGAAGGCAGTCTGTCGTGGCAGTTCCCGGCAGGCGAGCGCGAAAGCGGCGAGACCCCGTTCGCCACAGCAGTCCGTGAAACCCGCGAGGAGGTCGGCCTGAACGTGGCGCCCCAGACGGTCCTCGGGGAGCGTGAGCATCCAGTCACCGGCAGGCGCATGGTCTACGTCAGCTGCGCGGTCGACGGCGGCAGCACAGCCTCCCTGGTCGATACCGAGGAGTTGGCCGCACTCGCGTGGTGCGGTTGGAGCCAACTCATCGAGAAGGTGCCAACAGGCCTCTTCCCCGCCGTACGAGACCACCTTCAGACCGTGCTCACACTCTGACCGGACCTCGGGATGCGTTACCGACGGAGCCGCGCCGTCCGACACTCGTTCATCTCGGCACCGCCCAGGCGTAGCTCGCTCTGCGCCGACGCGATCGCTGAGAAGAGAAGGGGAGCCGCGTTGCAGGCTGAACGAGCACGAGCCTTCCGCGAAGCGTGGATCGTCGGTGTCAACAAGCACTACCCGACGGGCGCAGCGCTGTGTCGAGGTAGGCGGCCCACTGGCGGAGCAGCCGCCGGCGGCGGGCGCTGTCGTCGCTGAGCAGGTTGGCCAGGCCGAGCCCGCGCATCAGGTCCAGGGTGGCCTGCACCGCTTCGCGTACCCCCGGATGGGTCTCGTCGGCTCCCAGCACGTCGACGGTGAACCGGTGCGTCTCCCGCCCGACGACGGCCTCCAGCGGAGCGACCACGGCGTGCAGCTGCGGGTCCGTGGAGGCCGCGACCCATAACTGCAACGCCGCCGTGAAGACCGGGCTGGTGAAGTGCTCGGCGAGCAGGTCGAGCACCTCTTCGGTGCGCCGTTGACCCGGCTGCAGACCCTCGGCCCGCCGCCGGATCTCGTCCGCGCGCACCGCCGCGACCTGCCGCACCGCCGCCGTGACCAATTCCTCGCGGGTGCGGAAATGGTGCTGCGCGGCGCCGCGCGACACGCCGGCCCGCTCCGCCACCACCGCCACGGTCGCCCCGGACCAGCCGTGCTCGGCCAGCGACTCGATCGCGGCTTCCAGGAGCCGCTGCCGGGTCAGCCTGCTGCGCTCCTGCCGCGGCTCCCGGGCGGCGGCAGGAGGCGCTGCGGCAGCGCTGGTGGCCGCGGCCCCTGCACCAGCCGCGGCGTCAGCGGGCGCGGACACGGCGTCGGCGTCGGTCACGGCGTGCTCACTCGGCCTCGGAGGCCCATCTCGGGGGACGGCGCTGCAGGAACGACGTCATGCCCTCCTGCGCCTCGTCGGAGGCGAACAGCCGGGCCGACAGGTCGGCCATCGCCTCGCCCTGCCGGTCGAGGGCGGCGAGCACCTCGGCGGTGACCAGCTTCTTCGACTCGGCGAGCCCTTGCGGGGAGCCGGCGCGCAGGCCAGCGAGGATCTCGGCGAGCGCTCCGTCCACATTCGCCGCCCCGAACGTCACCAGGCCGATCTGCGCCGCCGTGCAGCCGTTGAACTTCTCGCCGGTCAGGAAGTAGCGGCCCGCCGCGCGCGCGTCCAGACGCGGCAGCACGGTCAGTGAGATGATCGCCGGCGCCAGTCCCAGACGCGCCTCGGTGAACGCGAACGTCGACGCCTCGGACGCCACCGCGATGTCGCACGCGCCGACCAGGCCGAGCCCGCCGGCCCGCACATTGCCGTCGATCCTGGCGACCACCGGCTTGGGCAGCGCCACGATGGTGCGCAGCAACTGCAGCAGCGCCGCCGTGCCGGCCGCCATGCCGCCCTCGGCCGCCTCCGTCAGGTCGGCGCCGGCGCAGAAGGTGGTGCCGGTGTGAGTCAACACCACCGCGCGCGCCGCGTCGTCCTTCGCCGCGGCCTCCAGGCGCTCGAACAACTCCGTCATCAACTGCCGCGACAGCGCGTTGCGGTTGCGCGGCGAGTCCAGCGTGATCGTGGCGATCCCGCCCTCGACACTGAGGTGGACTACTTCGTCGGTCATTGTGTCTCCCACTCGTCTGAGGTCTGCCGGTCGCGGCGCCAGGGCGCCGGCGTTAGAGACCTTCTTAGTACGACTTCGGCAGACCCAGGGTGTGCATCGCCACGAAGTTGAGGATCATCTCACGGCTCACCGGGGCGATTCGGGTCGCGCGCACCGCGGCGAGCAGGCCGCCGACGCCGTACTCGGCGGTGAGGCCGTTGCCGCCGTGGGTCTGCACCGCCTGGTCCACGATCCGCACCGCGGCCTCGCCAGCCGCGTACTTGGCCATGTTCGCCGCCTCGCCGGCCGCCATGTCGTCGCCGCTGTCGTACACCCAGGCCGCCTTCTGGGTCATCAGTTTCGCCTGCTCCAACTCGATTTTGCACTGGGCCAGCGGGTGCGCGATCGCCTGGTGCGCCCCGATCGGCTGCTTGAACACCGTACGGGTCTTGGCGTAGTCGACCGCCTTGTCCAGCGCGAGCCGGGCGATGCCTAGCGCGAACGCGGCTGCCATGATCCGCTCCGGGTTGAGCCCGGCGAAGAGCTGGAGCAGACCCGCGTCCTCGTCGCCCACCAGCGCGTCGGCGGGCAGCCGCACGTCGTCGAAGAAGAGCTGGAACTGCTTCTCCGGAGAGGCGATCTCCATCTCGATCTGCTGGTACGTCACGCCGGGCGCGTCGGTCGGCACAACGTACAACGCCGGCTTGAGCTTGCCGGTCCTGGCGTCCTCGGTGCGCGCCACCACCAGCACCGACTGCGCCTCGTCCACCCCGGAGATGAAGACCTTCTGCCCCCTGAGCACCCAGTCGGAGCCGTCCCGGCGACCGGTGGTGGCAATCAGGTGGGCGTTGGAGCCGGCATCCGGCTCGGTGATCGCGAAGACCATCGTGTACGAGCCGTCCGCGATCGGCGGCAGCCACCGTTTGCGCTGGTCATCGGTGCCGTACCGGCTGATGATCGAGCCGCAGATCGCGGGCGAGACCACCATCAGCAGCAACGGGCAGCCGGCGGCGCCGAGCTCCTCGCAGACCGCGGCGAGGTCTCCGATGCCGCCGCCTCCGCCGCCGTGCTCGGTCGGGATGTTCACCCCGAGGTAGCCGAGCTGGCCGGCCTCGGCCCACAGCTCGTGGGTCTTCTCCCCGGCTCGCGTCTTCTCCCGCATGTACGGCACGCCGTACTTCGCGCCGAGCGCGGCGACCGCCTCGCGGAGCGCCTGCCGCTCCTCACTCTCCCTGAAATCCATCACGGCTCCTCTTGGGATTCCACCACGGCCAGCACCGAGCCCGCGTCGACGGCGGACCCCACACTCACGTGCAGCGATGCCAGGACGCCGGCTTCGGCGGCGTTGATCGGGTGCTGCATCTTCATCGCCTCCAGCACCAGCAGCGGGGCGCCGGCCTCGACCTGGTCGCCTTCGGCGACATGCACCGCCGTGACGGTGCCCGGCATCGGCGCCAGCAGCGATCCTTCCGCGACCTGCTCGGCAGGGTCGACGAACCGGGGCTCGGGGCGCAGCGTCACCGGTCCCAGCGCCGAGTCTGCGCAGACCATGTCCGGGTACGCCGCGACCGCGAACGTCCGGGTGACGCCGCCGACCTCCAGAACCGCCTGGTCGGGCGCCGAGGCGAGCAACCGCACCCCGTCGAAGCCTTCGGCCGCCAGGCCGTCGCGGGTCAGCCGGTACCGAACCTCCACCTGGCGGTCCCCGACCCGGTAGCGCTTGCGCTGCGGCTGGGACGGCACGTTCCGCCAGCCGCTGGGCAGCCTCCCGAGCACTGGCGCGCCGGACCGGCGCGCGGCATGGTCCTGGTTCGCCGCCGCGTCCGCGAGCGCCGCTGCCAGCGCCGACAGCTTCTCGGCCTCGGGGTCGGCGAGCGGCGCGGCCAGGGTCGCCAGGTCGTGGCGGTCGAAGAATCCGGTGTCGGTCTCCCCGGCGAGAAACGCCGGGTGGCGCAGCACCCTGGCCAACAGGTCCCGGTTCGTGACGACGCCGTGGACCCTGGCGCCAGCGAGCGCGGTCGCGAGCCGGCGTGCCGCCTCGGCCCGGGTCGGGGCCCAGGCGATCAGCTTGGCGAGCATCGGGTCGTAGTGCGTGGAGAGCACGGAGCCGTCGACGACGCCGGAGTCCAGCCGCAGCCCGCTGCCGCCTGGCGGAATCGCGAACTCCGCGTTGACGCCAGGCACATGGAACCGGTGCAGCGTGCCGGCCTGCGGCTGCCAGTCGTGGGCCGGGTCTTCGGCGTAGAGCCGGACTTCGATCGCGTGGCCGGTGAAGGACGGCGGGTCGGGCGGCAGCGCGGCGCCTTCGGCGATCCGGAGCTGCCAGGCCACCAGGTCGACGCCGGTGACGCACTCGGTGACCGGGTGCTCGACCTGCAGACGGGTGTTCATCTCCAGAAACCAGAACCTGTGGTCAGGCTCGCCAGCTCGCCTTCCGGAGAAACGCCCGGACTCGTCCGCAAGGAACTCAACGGTGCCGGCGCCGACGTACCCGATCGCCTTCGCGGCAGCGATCGCCGCCTCGCACAACTCGGTGCGCATGGTGTCGGACACCAGTGGGGACGGGGCCTCCTCCACCACCTTCTGGTGGCGGCGCTGGATCGAGCACTCCCGCTCCCCCAGCGCCCACACCTCGCCGTGCTGGTCGGCGAGGATCTGCACCTCGATGTGCCGGCCGTTGGCCACGTACGGCTCGCAGAACACGGTCTCGTCGCCAAAGGCTGACTGGGCCTCGGCCCGCGCCGCCTCGAGCTGCTTCGGCAGGTCAGCGAGGTCCCGGACGATCCGCATCCCGCGCCCGCCACCGCCCGCCGACGCCTTGATCAGCACCGGCAGGTCGTCAGCCGTCACCGCGTCGGATGACAACTCCCCCAGCACCGGCACCCCGGCGTCGGCCATCAGCCGCTTCGCCTCGATCTTCGAGCCCATCGACTCGATCGCTTTCGGCGACGGCCCGACCCAGGTCAGCCCGGCATCGAGGACCGCCTGCGCGAACTCGGCGTTCTCCGACAGGAAGCCGTATCCGGGGTGGATCGCGTCGGCGCCGGTCGCTCGGGCGGCCTCGATCAGCAGCTCACCCCGCAGGTACGTCTCACCCGGGGTCGCGCCGGGAAGGCGTGCGGACACATCGGCCTCGGCCGTGTGCGGCGACGCGGCGTCGGGATCGGAGTAGACCGCCACGGTCGACACGCCGAGCGAACGGCAGGCGTGGAACACCCTCCGGGCGATCTCGCCCCGGTTCGCTGCCAGCAATCGGTTGATCATCCCCGCCTCACATCCGGAAGACGCCGAAGCCGGCGCCGTCGTACGCGGTCCCCTGCACCGGCGCCGTGTGAATCGCCGACAGGCACATCCCCAGGACGGTGCGGGTGTCGCGCGGGTCGATCACGCCGTCGTCGTACAGCCGGCCGGAGAGGAACATCGGCAGCGACTCCGCTTCGATCTGCCCCTCGACGGCGGCGCGCATCGCCTGGTCGCCCTCTTCGTCATAGGAGAGCCCCTTCGCGGCGGCGCCCTGGCGCATCACGATCGAGAGCACCCCGGCGAGCTGCTGCGGCCCCATCACCGCGGACTTCGCGCTGGGCCAGGCGAACAGGAACCGCGGGTCGTACGCCCGCCCGCACATCCCGTAGTTCCCGGCCCCGTACGACGCGCCCATCATGATCGACAGGTGCGGCACCTTCGAGTTCGACACCGCGTTGATCATCATCGCGCCGTGCTTGATGATGCCGGCCTGCTCGTACTCCGCACCCACCATGTATCCGGTGGTGTTGTGGAGAAAAATGAGAGGCGTGCCTGTGCCATTCCCACAGGCGTTGGCGAGCTGGATGAACTGGGCCGCCTTCTGGGACTCCTCGCTGAACAGCACCCCGCGCGCGTTGGCGAGGATCCCGACCGGGTAGCCGTGCAGCTGCGCCCAGCCGGTGACCAGCGACGAGCCGTACAACGGCTTGAACTCATCGAACTCCGACCCGTCGACCAGCCGGGCGATCACCTCGCGCGGGTCGAACGGGGTCTTCAGGTCAGGCGGCACGATCCCGAGCAGGTCTTCGGCGTCGTGCAGGGGCTCGTCGTAATCCGCAGCCGGAGCAGGCCCGGCCTTGCGCCAGTGCAGCCGCCGCACGATCTGCCGGCCGAGTCGCAGCGCGTCCGGCTCGTCCAACGCGAAGTAGTCCGCCAGCCCGGACGTGCGGGAGTGCATCTCGGCGCCGCCCAGCGACTCGTCATCGGACTCCTCGCCGGTGGCCATCTTCACCAGCGGCGGCCCGCCCAGGAACACCTTCGCCCGCTCCTTGACCATCACCACGTGGTCGCTCATCCCCGGGACGTACGCCCCGCCCGCGGTCGAGTTGCCGAACACCAGCGCGACGGTCGGGATCCCAGCGGCCGAGGCGCGGGTCAGGTCCCGGAACATCCGCCCGCCCGGGATGAAGATCTCCTTCTGGCTGGGCAGGTCGGCGCCGCCGGACTCCACCAGGTTGATCGTGGGCAGCCGGTTCTGATACGCGATGTCGGAGGCCCGGAACGCCTTCTTCAGCGTCCACGGGTTGCTGGCGCCGCCACGCACCGTGGGGTCGTTCGCGGTGATCAGGCACTCCACGCCTTCCACCACGCCGATTCCGGTGACCAAACTCGCCCCGACCGGGTAGTCCGAACCCCAGGCAGCGAGCGGCGACAGCTCCAGGAACGGCGAGTCGGGGTCCAGGAGTAGTTCGATCCGCTCTCGCGGTAGTAGCTTGCCGCGCTTGTGGTGGCGGGTGACGTACTGGGTGCCGCCGCCGCCGATCGTCTTGGCGTGCTCGGCATCGACCTCGGCGAGCTTGGCCAGCATGGCGTCCCGTTTGGCCGCGAAGTCGGCGGCGCCGACGTCCAGCGCAGACTTGAGGACAGTCACTTATACCCCCACACCTTCGCCGCGAGGTCGGCGAGGATCTCGTTCGCGCCGCCGCCGATGCCGAGGATCCGGGCGTCCCGGTAGTGGCGCTCCACTTCGGACTCCCGCATGTACCCCATGCCGCCGTGCACCTGCACCGCCTGGTCGACCACCCAGTCGCACGCCTCCACGGCCGCGTTCTTCGCCACGCACGCCTCCGCGATCAGGTTCTCGCCGGCCGCGTGCCGGAGCACGATCCCCCGGGTGTAGACGCGAGCCAGCTCGATCTTCTGCCGCATCGCGACCAGCCTGTGCTGGATCACCTGACGGCTGATCAGCGGCCGGCCGAAAGTCTCCCGTTGCCGGGCGTAGGCGACGGTCAGGTCGAGGCAGCGCTGCGCGGTGGCGTACGCGTCGATCGCCAAACTCAGCCGCTCGGACACGAACTGCTGCGCCACCTGGACGAAGCCGCTGTTCTCGGCGCCGACCAGGTTCGACGCCGGCACTCGGCAGTCGGCGAAGGACAGCTCGGCGGTGTCGGAGCAGAGCCAGCCCATCTTGTCGAGCTTGCGGGAGACCGTGAACCCGGGCGTGCCCTTCTCGATCACGAGCAGGCTGATGCCCTGGTAGCCGGGGCCGCCGGTGCGCACGGCGGTCACAACGAAGTCGGCCCTGACGCCTGAGGTGATGAACGTCTTCGCGCCGTTGACGACGTAATGATCGCCATCGCGGCGGGCCGTCGTCCGCAACCCAGCCACGTCGGAGCCGCCGTCCGGCTCCGTCACACCGAGCGCTCCGATCAGCTCGCCCGCGAGGGTCGGACGCGCCCACCGGTCGATCTGGGTCTCGTCCCCGGCCGCGATGAGGTGCGGCAGCGCGATGCCGTGGGTGAACAGCGCCGCCATCAGCCCGCCCGAGGCGCCCGCCTCGAAGAAGGCCTCCGTCATCACCGTCACGTCGACGAAGTCGCCGCCCGAGCCGCCGGCCTTCTCCGGGGCGCCGACGCCGAGCAGCCCGACCTCGGCGGCCTTGCGGTGCAGGTCACGCGGCACCTCGCCGTCCCGCTCCCACTCCGCGAGGTGCGGCACGATCTCCTTGTCCGTGAACCGCCGGACCGTTTCCCGGAGCATCCGGCGCTCGGGAGTGTCGAAGCTCATGCCCCGCCTCGCTTCGCTCCGGCGCGGCATGAGGCACGACCGCACTGTGCTCGATGGTTCGCTCGCTGACGCTCGCTCACAGCAGGGCCTCCGGGATCTTCACGTGGCGGGCGCGGAGCCACTCCCCGACCGCCTTCGCCTGCGGGTCGAACCGCGCCTGCGACGCGACGCCTTCGCCGAGCAGCCCGTCCACGACGAAGTTGAGCGCGCGCAGGTTCGGCAGCATGTGCCGCGTGATCTGGTGCTTCGCCGCCTCCGGCAGCAGCCGGCCGAACTCCTCGACCGTCAGGTAATGCGCCAGCCAGCGCCAGGCGTCCTCCGTGCGGGCCCAGACGCCGACGTTGCAGCTTCCGCCTTTGTCGCCGCTGCGGGCGCCAGCCACGAGTCCCAGCGGCGCCCGTCTGGCCGGCCCGGCCGGCAGTGGTTCCGGCATTTCCGGTGGTACGACGTCAGCCAGCGGCCGCGTCTCGCGGGGCGGCGCGACCCGGACCCTGGCGCCATCCGGCAGCACCGCGACGTGCTCGACCCGCTCCGCGTCGACGTAGGCGGCGGTGAAGACGCCGTACGGCGAGGCGTCGCCGGGTGGCGCGGTGACGTGGAAACCGGGGTAGCTGGCCAGCGCCAACTCGATCCCGGCCCGGCTCACCGCCTTGCCGACGACCGCGGGATCGGAGTCCTTGACCGCCAGTCGCAGCAGCGCTGCCGCTTCCTCCTCCACCTCGGCGTCGGCGTGGTCGGTGCGCGCCAGCGTCCACGTGACCTCGGCGGGGCGGCGCTTCGCGAACACCGCCTCCATCTGCTCCTGGACCAGCGCCGCCTTCACGTCGATGTCGAGCCCGGTGAGCACGAACGTCACCTCGTTGCGGAAGCCGCCGAGGCGGTTCCGGCCGACCTTCAGCGTCGGGGGCGGCGGCTCGCCCCTGACTCCGGTGACGCGGACCCGGTCCGGGCCGTCCTGCGACAGGTCGATCGTGTCGAAGCGGGCCGTGACGTCCGGGCCGGCGTACCGGGCGCCGGCGATCTCGTACAGGAGCTGGGCGGTCACGGTGCCGACCGTGACGGCGCCGCCGGTGCCGTCGTGCTTGGTGATGACGCTGGAGCCGTCAGCGTGCACCTCGGCGATCGGGAAGCCGGGCCGCCGCACGTCGTGCTCGCCGAAGAACGAGTAGTTGCCGCCCGTGGCCTGGGCGCCGCACTCGACCACGTGTCCCGCGACCACGGCGCCGGCGAGCGCGTCGTAGTCGTCCGGGCGCCAGCCGAAGCGCGCCGCTGCCGGGCCGACGACCAGGGACGCGTCGGTGACCCGACCGGTCACCACGACGTCGGCCCCGCCCTTGAGGCACTCCGCGATCCCGAAGGCGCCCAGGTACGCGTTCGCGGTCAGTGGATTGCCCAGGTCGAACTCGGCGGCCCGCTCCCGCAGGTCGTCGCCTTCGACGTGGGCGACCGTGACGTCGAGACCGAGTGTGCCGACCAGCTCCCGCAGCGCGCCGGCCAGCCCGGCGGGGTTGAGTCCGCCAGCATTGGCGACGATCTTCACGCCTTGCTCGACCGCCAGGCCGAGGTCGGCCTCCATCTGTTTCAGGAACGTCTTGGCGTACCCGAGGCTCGGGTCCTTCATCCGGTCCCGGCCCAGGATCAGCATGGTCAGCTCGGCGAGATAATCGCCGGTGAGCACGTCGAGCGGGCCGTCGGCGAGCATCTCGCGCACGGCGGAGAAGCGGTCGCCGTAGAAGCCGGAGGCGTTCCCGATCCGCAAGGGCGCCTCGCTCATGCCGGGCCTCCCGGCGCGCGGCCGTCGCCGGGCGGGCCGGCGAACATCTGCGCGATGTCCAGCCAGTGGTCGGCGTCCGGCCCTTCGGCGACCAGCGCGGTGTCGCTGCGGTGCACCCGCTGGGCGGCGAGCAGGCACAGGTCGACCGCCGGGCCGGTGACCCGCTGTGCCGCGTCCTCGGGGCCGAAGACCCAGAGGTCGCCGTCGGGGCCGGTCAGCTCGACGCGGAACTCCTCGGTTGGCGGCGTCTCACCTCGTACCACATAGGAAAAATCGCGAGTGCGGGCGGCGAGCCGCGCGATGTGCCGCAACCGGGCAACCGGCTCGCGCTTGACGCCGAGCGCGCCGGCGACGTCCAGGCCGTGCGCCCAGGTCTCCATCAGCCGGGCCGTCGCCATCGACGCGGCGCTCATCGGCGGGCCGTACCACGGGATCCTGGACTTCGGCGGCACGGCCCGCAGCGCGCCGAGCACCGCCGCGCGGCCGTCCCGCCATCGCGCCAGCAGCTCAGCCGGCGGCTGGCTGGCCCCTTCAGCGGCGCCGTCGTCGACGAACGTGGCGATCCTGGCCGCCGCCTCGGCGAGATCTGCGGCGAATCCCTCGGCGTCGGTGATCGCGAGCAGCGACTTGTCGTCGGTCCACGCCAGATGTGCGATCTGGTGCGCGATGGTCCACCCCGGCGCCGGCGTCGGGGTGGACCAGGACCCAGCGGGAAGTTCGGCGATGAGGCGGTCCACATCGTCGCCTTCGGCCTTCAGGTCATCGAACACGGATTCAGCGTCCGTCATGGTTGAAGAGCCTGGCGCCGCGCCCCAGGAAAATCAAGCACGCATGATTGTTTTAGCGAACCGGGCTGCTCGCGCGCTGGAGGCCGGTGGAGCCGCTGCTCACCGAGTAGCCGCGGGCCCACCTCGACCCTGAGGCCGGGTCGGCGCGCTCGGTCAGGAAGTAGTAGTCCATCTGACAGCGGTCGGGGTTCACGTCGAGCACGCCGTACCCATGGTGGTCAACGTCCACCCAGCGCACGTGCGGGTTCGCCGTCCGGATCGCCACCGACGCGGCGTCCGTCGTGCTGTTCGGCGGGGCGCCTGCCATGTCGTCGATGTTGTCGCTGGTGACCGACGGCGCCACGAACTCCACCGCCGCCGCCGTCGAACCGGTGTCCTTCGTGGTCAGCTCGTTCGCCCAGGAGGTGTGGATGTCGCCGGTGAGGAAGACGGCGTTCTCGACGCCGCTCGACATCAGGTGGCGCACCAGGCGGTTGCGGTCGGCGTTGTAGCCGTCCCACTGGTCGTTGATGATCGCGACGCCGTTCTGCGGCACACCGATCAGGTCGCCCAGCGGGCCGAGCAGCCACGCCGGCAACGTCCCCACATCGAGCCGGGAAATCATCACAGGGTTGCCCACGAGCTTCCAGCGCGCGGCCGACTCCGACAGCCCGCGCTTCAACCACTCCATCTGGGCCTCGCCGGCGATGGTTCGGCTCGGGTCGTCGACGGCCTTGCCGGCCGCCTGCTCCGACCGGTACGACCGCAGATCCAGCATCGTCAACTCGGCCAGCGTGCCGAACCGCAGTCTCCGCTGGAGCGCGCCGTCAGCCGAGAACCGCACCGGCATCCACTCCGCGTACGCGCGCCGCGCCGCCGCTTTCCGCGCCTCCCAGCTGCCCTCCGTGGCCGGATCGTGGTTCTCGGCGCCGCCGGACCAGGAGTCGTTGGCGATCTCGTGGTCGTCCCAGGTGATGACCCACGGCGCCGAGGCGTGCAGCCGCTGCAGGTGCGGATCGGTCTTATAGAGCCCGTGCCGGATCCGGTAATCGGCGAGGCTGAGGATCTCATGCTCGGGCTGATGCGGCCGGATCACCTGGCCGCGCGCGGCGTACCCGCCTACCTCGTACTCGTACAGGTAGTCGCCCAGGTGCAGCACCAACTGCAGGTCGGTCCGCTCCGCCAGCAGCCGGTACGCCGCGAAGTGCCCCGCCTCCCAGTTGGCGCACGACACCACGCCGGCCCGCAGGCTCGCGACCTCGGCGTCGGCGGGCGGCGCGGTGAGCGTCCGCCCGACCGGCGACCAGGAGCCGTTCACGCCGAACCGGTACCAGTACGTGGCGGCCGGCCGCAGGCCGGTGACGTCGACCTTGACGGTGTGGTCGCGCTCCGGCCCGGTGTGGACGCCGCCCTCCGCGACCACCTCGTCGAACCGCGGGTCGGTCGCGACCTGCCAGGCGACCGTGGTCCGCGGGCCGGCGCCGGAGCCGGGCGCGGCCTCCGACGTCGGCGTCACCCGGGTCCAGAGCAGCACCCCGTCCGGCAACGGATCCCCGGACGCCACCCCGTGGCGGAAGATGTCGTCGCCGGCCGACGCGGAGCCGGCGCCGAGCAGCGCCGGCGTCGCCACCGCGGCGCCGGCCGTGATGCCCGCCGCGCGCAGCACCGTCCGGCGGTCGACAGCACGGGACCCTTCGGCAGTGCGGGACGGGTCGTTGGCGCGAGGGGTGTCGGGCATCGTCAACTCCTTCAGGGGGCGGCGAGCGGAGGGCGGATGAAGCGAGATGCTCTCACGAACGTCGATGAATCCGGGAGGCCCGCCGCGCGGCGGTCACCGCGAATCGACCAGCGCGGAAGTTCACGGAACAAGTCCCCGCGGCTGCCCTCAGCGACGGGTCAGGGGGTTTGGCGCGTCCGCCACGGCGATCGCTGACTCGTGCAGGCTGCCGAACCAGAGCCGGCCCTGATGCGCCCGCACACCGGTCACCATGTGGTACCGCTCGCCCGGCCCTTCCAGGTCATGCGCCACCCGTCCGTCGATGTCGACGCCCTGCACCCGCATCACTTTCTTCGGCCCGGGCTGCAGCTGCTCGGGCAGCCTGGCGACGAGCCGCCGCGCCAGGACCGGGGCGCGGTGCAGGAACCGGAGCACCGGCTCGCGAGGGCTGGTCACCGTGATCCAGATCAGGCCGTCGTCGCCGGTGGAGATGTTGTCGGGGAAACCAGGCAGCTCGACCAGCAGGTCGCTCTTGCCGGCCCGCTCGCCACTCAGCCAGACCCGGCGCACCCGGTAGCCGCCGGTCTCGGCGACGGCGACGTACGACTCGGCGGCGGCGAGGGCCACGCCGTTGGCCAACTCCAGCCCGTCGGCGATCACGTCGACCGCGCCGTCCGGCGAACGGCGCAGCAGACGTCCCGAGGCGGTGCGCTCGATCAGGTCGGCGCGCCAGTTGTCGATACCGTGCACAAGGGATGAATCGGAAAAATAGACCGTGCCGCCCGAGGCGACCGCCGCGTTGTTGCAGAACCGCATCCGCCGACCGGCCACCTCGTCGCAGAGCACCTCGACGCCGCCGCGCTCCGGATCCACGGCCAGCAGCCCGCGCCGGGCGTCGCACACCAGAAGCCGGCCGTCTCCCAGCGACTCGATGCCCAGCGGCCGCCCGGCTGTGTCCGCGAGTGTGTCGACTCGCCCGCCATCAGGGTCAACGCGTAAGATCCGGCCATCTTCCACCCCGGTGACGACCTTGCCGTCAACGACGACGACATCCTCAGGGCCGGTGGCGCCGAGGTCGAGGACTCGCACCCCGGAGGGCGACTGTGGCATTGGCGGCAACTCCTGGCGTTCTCGTTAGAGCTATGGTGTGATCCTGGTCTCGACGCATACGTTACCGGCGGGTAAATTGGCTGTCGATCACTCAGCAAGGAGGCGCGCCGTGGCTCACCAGCAAGGGTTGGCCCCCCGTGGCGTCCGGCCGCCTGCGCCACACACACCCGCGGGAGCGCGACTGCGATGACTAGTCTCGGCGCGATCATCCGCCGCCGTGTGCTCGGCCTGATCTTCCTTCTCGGCTTGGTCTCGCTGATGGGGCTGTCGGTGGCCTTCTACCAGAAGGCGTTCACGCCGGTGCTCTGGGTGACGCTGCACGCCGACCACGCCGGCCTGCAGCTCAATCCGCAGGCTGACGTGAAGCTCCGCGGCGCCCTGGTGGGCGAGGTTCGCGAGATCACCTCCGACGGGGACAAAGCGACGCTGCGGCTCGCGCTCGACCCGAAGATGGCCCCGCACGTGCCGGAGAACATCACGGCCCGGCTGCTGCCGAAGACGCTGTTCGGCGAGAAGTACGTGCTGCTGGTGGCCCCGGAGCGCGCGTCCCCCACGTCGATCGCCGACGGGGCCGTCATCGCGCAGGACCGCACCGAGACCGCGTTGGAGTTGGAGCGGGCCCTCGACGACCTGATGCCGCTGCTGCAGGCGGTCAAGCCGCAGAAGCTCGCCGCCACGCTCTCCGCCATGGCGCGCGCCCTCGAGGGGCGCGGCGACAAGCTCGGCAAGAACCT
>WHSM01000278.1 GCA_009380105.1 Micromonosporaceae bacterium | reverse complement strand
GCGCGCACGCGCTTTGACGTCCACGCGAGCGCGCGGACACAGGCGAGGCGGCACACTGAGGCAGGCTGGCTGGCCGAGGCGGGACCGCCCAGCCGCTGATCGGCGGCGGGGCAAAGATCACTGATTGGGTACGCAGGGAAAGCCGCAATCTTGCAGCTGTGCTCAACGGCGACGGGGGGCACCTCGCACAGCTGCAAGATTGCGGCCGAGGGGGCAGGGCCAGATCACAGCCTGCGGCCAGAGTGCGATCTCCCGGCCAATACGGTTTGCAGTTCTACAACTACTAATCAATGATATAACGCCGAACGCAGCGCAACTAGTCGCACACATTGTGCGACTTCCGGTTTCTCGAACCGAGAAGGCGAGCTCGTACCCGCTAAATGATCAAATAATGAGTCGCGACCAAGGAACGGCACGCTGTCAACACGACCGCCATCGCCTGCCACGCCGCTGGCCAGCGGCCCCAGCCAGGGATCAGCGTGCCAGCCAGCGGCCGGGGCGTCACCCAGCGGATCTGGTCGAAGCGAGCCAGTCAAGGGTCACGGCGGCCGTCCACGACTGGTCGGCGCTGCCGAGCGCCTCCCCGGTCACCGGCTCGTAGTACTCGGCGAACTGCCCGTCGGAGACCAGCCGCATTCCGGCGTCGGCGAGCCTCGCCGCGTGGTCGGCATGACCCCGGCGCTCCAGCGCCCAGCCGTACCACCAGAGCATCACCGGCCACAGCGGGCCGCGCCAGTACCGACGGCGGTCCAGCGCCTCCGACCTCAAGGACGTTGAAGGCGGGGCGGGTACCACAAGATCCGGATGGCCAGCCCACGCCGGCCCGTCGAACACCGCGAGCATCGCCGCCTCCTCCGCCCGTGCCTGCCCGCCACAGATCAACGGCGCGAAGCCCGCGATGGTGTCGGAGACGACCCAGCGACCGGCGCGGACGTCGTAGTCGCGCGCCAGGCACGTGTGCCGGTCCACCGTCGCGGCCACCGCGGCGCGCAGCTCCCCTGCCCAGCGACGCAGATCAGCGACCTCCCGCGGACCCGGCCTCACGACCTCCCGCGGATCGGCCCCAACGGCCGCGCCCGGCTCCGGTCCCGCGGCGCCCCTCGGCTCGGAGCGCGAGACGCCCGCGACGTCAGCGATGTCGGCAAGAACGTCGCACGCCACCGCCAGGATCGCCGAGAAGAACACGTCACCCACCCGGAAGCTGCCCCGCCGGGCGATCTCGGCGTCCTCGTACGAGGCGTGCTTGAGCTCCTCGACCAGCCACAGATAGCGGTTGTACTCGGTGTTGCTGGGGCGCTGGCTCTCGTCGGAGACCACGCCGATGTCACGGCGCCGGTACGGCGGCAACGGACCCTTCGGCACAGCCCGGTACGGCTGATCCCAGCGCGGCGAGTTATCCAGCCCCGACTCCCAGCTGTGCACGATCGCGATCAGGCCGCTGGCCCGGTCGCTGCGAGCGTCGATCAGCCAGCGGTGCCAGTCGTAGAGCTTCGGCCAGAGCCGGCGAGCGCAGGCCACCGCGACCTCCACGTCGTCGCCGCGTGAGGCCGCGACCTTCAGGATCCGCTCCAGCCCGATCGCGTGCACCGGGGGTTGACAGATCCCGGAGGTGCGCGGCGTGCGGGGCGCCGCCTCGGCCAACTCGTGCGCCCGCCACCACTCCGGGCCGGGGAAGTACGGCGCCTCCGCGTCGTCGGAGAACACGATGTGCGGGATCATCCCGGTCCGCCACTGGCCGGCCAGCAGCGACTCCAGCTCGGCGCATGCCCGCGATGTCGACAGATGGGCCAGCCCCACGGTGATGAAGGCGGCGTCCCAGCTCCACTGGTGCGGGTACAGCGCCGGGGCGGCGACGGTGATCGCCCCTCGGTCATTCGCGCGCAGCACCTTCGCGGCGGCGATGCGGAGCTCCTCGGCCGCGCGGCCGTCGAGGGCGGGGTCAGCGTAGCGGCGTTCGTTCGGGTGCGCGGTGCGGGCAGGGGGAACGGGCCGGGGGGCGGACGATCTAGCAGGGTCCGAGGATCTGGCAGGTTCTGAGGGCATCTTTCAGGTATCCCGTGTCTCCAGGGCCATGGCTGTTTCGGGGTCGAACCATCGTTGGTGCTGCTCCGGAACATTCAGCCATAAGGTCTCCCCCGGCTGCACCCTGAATGTCGCGGGCGCCTGCACCTTCAACTGCTGACCGGCCACGGTCGTGGTGAGCAGCACCGCTGAACCCAATGGCTCGAACACTTCGACCGTAGCCGGCACAGCGCCCGGCGCCGATTCCTCGACCAGGCCAATCGCCTCCGCGCGCACGCCCAGCCGCACTGTGCGCCCGGCGAAACTCGCCAGGGCCGGCGGAGTCGGCAGCATCGGCCCTCCCAGATCCACGTGCCCGTTCACCACGGCGCCCGTCAGGAAGTTCATCGGCGGACTGCCGATGAACCCGCCGACGAACTCGTTCGTCGGGGTGTCGTACACCTCCAGCGGAGACGCCACCTGCTGCAGCGCGCCGTCCCGCATCACCGCCACGCGGTCCCCCAGGGACAGCGCTTCCACCTGGTCATGGGTGACGTAGAGGGTGGTGGTGCCCAGCTCGCTGACCAGCTTCTTCAGCTCCGCCCGGAAGCCCAGCCGCAGCAGCGCGTCGAGGTTCGACAGCGGCTCGTCCATCAACAGCACGTCGGCGTCGACCACAATCGCGCGCGCCACCGCGACCCGCTGCCGTTGCCCGCCGGACAGCTTGGCCGGGTAGCGGTCCAGGAAGTCGCCGAGCTGCAGCAGGTCCGCCGCCCAGGCGACCTTGCGCTCGATCTCGTCGCGAGGCATGCCGCGCATCGCCAGGCCGAAGCCGATGTTGGCCCTGACCTTGCGGTGCGGGAAGACGGCGTACGACTGGAAGACCATCGACAGGTTGCGCTCGCGGGGCGGGAGGTACGTGACGTCCCGGTCCCCGATCACCACCTGCCCGGACGTCGGCAGCTCCAACCCGGCGACCATCCGCAGCAGGGTGGTCTTGCCGCAGCCGGACGGGCCGAGCAGCACTGTGAACTCGCCGTCAGGGATGTCGAGGCTCACCCGCTCCACCGCAGGGGCCTTCTGCCCGGGGTACGCCTTCACCAGGCCACGCAGCCGGATCTCAGCCATGAGCGCTCCTCATCGGATGGTCGAGCCCCACATGTTCAGCAGGTACCGCCGCATCAGCAGGATGAACAGCACCGCCGGCAGCACCAGCACGAACCCGCCCGCGAACTGGTACGCCAGTGGCGAGTTGGCCAGCGACACCAGCACCTGGGCCGGCAGCGTGCGCACGTCGAGGGTCAGCACCGCGGCGGCGAGCACCTCGTTCCACGACAGCACGAACGTGAAGATGCTCGACGCCGCCACGCCCGGCAGCGACATCGGCAGCACCACCTGCCGGAACGCGCCGAACCGGTTGCACCCGAACACCATCGCCGCCTCTTCCAGGTCCACCGGCACCGCCACGAACACGCTCGCCGTGATCAGCACCGTGGTCGGCAGGGCGAGCACGGAGTGCACCAGGATGACGGCGTACGTGGTGTCGTAGAGCGCGACCGTGAGGAAGAACGACGCGAGCGGGATCGCCAGCACCACCACCGGCAGCGACTTCGTCAAAAGCAGGAACATCTGGTACGCGTCGCGACCGCGGAACGCGTACCGGGCGATCGCGTACCCGGCCGGGCCGCCGATCAGCAACGCGAGCAGCACCGCCCCGACGCCCACCATCAGCGAGTTGATCAGCGCCGGCAGCACCCCGGTGCCTGGGCTGAGCAGGAACGCGCTCATGGTCTCGATCGACATGTCGCGCGGCCAGAGCGCCTTGGGGAAGCGGTTCAGCTCGGCCCGGCTGGAGAACGCGGCGAGCGTGATCAGGTACACCGGGACCGCCATGAACAGCGTGATCGCCACCGCCGCGACCTGCTGGCCGATCCGGATCAGCCGCAGCCGGCGCAGCGGCCGTTCGTCCACTGGCGGCAGCGGCCGCTCCTCCGACACCGCCGGAGCCTTCTCGACCACCGTCATCGCCGGGCTCCCTTCATCACCGGGCTCCCGCGTCAGGTGAGCGCAGCAGCCGCAGGTACACCAGCGCGGTCACCATCGACACGCCGAGCACCACCACCGCCACAGCGCTCGCCACGTTGGGGTCGTTCAGCTGCACGTACCACCAGTAGGTCTCGCCGATGAGCAGCGGGAACTGCCGGCCGGTCAGCGCCTGGGCGACCGCGAACGCCTGGAACGCCAGGATGGTGCGCAGGATCAACGCGACCTGCAGGCTCGGCTTCAACAGCGGCAGGGTGACGTGCCGCAGCCGCTGCCAGAACGTCGCCCCGAACACCTGCGCCGCCTCGTCGTAGTCCCGCGGCGTCATCTGCATCCCGGACACCACGATCACCAGCACCAGCGACGTGGAGCGCCACAGCTCGGCGATCACCACTGCCATCAGCATCTTGGTGGTGCTCTGGTAGTTGAGCCAGTCGACGCCGGCGATCCCCAGCTGCTCCAGCAGCGAGTTGAGGTAGCCGCGGTCGGTGAACACCGACAGCCACACCAGGCCCGCCGCCAGGTCGGAGATCGCCAGCGGCACCGCCCACAGGTAGAAGTAGACCCCGGAGAAGCGCGGCTTCGCCCGCAGCAGCAGCGCCATCGCGATCCCCAAGCAGAACTGCACCGGAATCAGCACCACGATCAGCAGCAGCGTGTTGCGCACGGCTGCCCAGAACACCGGGTCGCCGGCCATCCGGTCCCAGTACGCGTCGGTGAAGCCGGTGGCGCTGCCGTACCCGAAAGCCTGCAGCACCCCCGACAACACCGGCCAGCCGAAGAGCACCAGCATGAAGACGGCGGACGGGAGCAGCAGGACGTACGGCGCGGCCGCGCGCCGCCACGACCGGCTGCCAGCGGCGGACGGCTCGCCCACGCCGACAGGCTTGTCCCGCTCCTCTGGCGGGCCCTGGATGCTCACGGCTGCAGCCGGAGCCTCAGCCGACCTGGCAGGGGCCGTCGGACTTCGGATCCGGCGCCCAGCACCGCGCTTCGGTCTCGTCGATCAGACCCTGCAGCACCTTCGCCTGCGCGCTGAGGGTCTTGGCGATGTCCTGGTTCTTGAGCACGATCGCGGTGAAGGCGTCGTCGAAGACCTTGTCGAACTGGCCGGACTTCTCGCCCACGCCGGTCGGCGGCAGCGCCAGCAGCGCGTCTGCGCCCTCCTGGGTCTTGGTGACGGCCTCCGCCTCCAGCTTCACGGCCGGCGGCAGGTCGCCGGTGATCTCGGCGTCGACTACCGGGAAGAAGCCGTTCTCGGCGAGCACCTCCAGCTGGATCTCGGGCTTGGACAGACCGCTGATCAGCTTCTTGGTCTGGTCCTGGTCCGGAGCGCCCTTCGGAATCGCGAGGCCGGCCAGGATCGACATGTAGCCACGGCCCTTCGGGCCTATCGGCGTGGGGACCATCTGCCAGTCGTCCGGCTGCTCCTTCGGCGCTTCGAGGAGCCGCGCCACGTGGTCCCAGCCGACCTTCACCTCACCCTGGGCGAGCGGCTCCTGCATGAAGCCGTACCGGGTGCTGGCGGGTAGGACGTTGGCCCACAGCTCCCGGAAGTACTCCCACATCGTCACCGCGTCGCTGGACGTGAACGTGCTGACCTGGCCACCGGTGAACGACGGGTACAGGTGGCCCTGCGTGAACCGCTTCAGCAGCCCTTCCGGGCCGGCGGGCAGGCCGAAGATCGCCTTGCCTTTGTTCGCTTTCTTCCCGGCGATCGCCCAGTCCAGGAACTGGTCGTATGTGAGGTTGTTGACGTCCGCGCCGCTCGGCAGCGACTCCAGGGCGTCGGAGTGCACCGCCACCACGTACGTCGCCTGCATCCACGGGATGTAGTACGTCTTCTCGGTGCCGAGTTTGCCGAGGTCGGCCACGCCCGGCGCCCAACCGGCGTCGCCGCTCAGGTCGCCGGCGAGGTCGGAGAGGTCCTCCAGCATGTCTGGGCCGAAGGTCGCCAGGTCGCCGTGCACCCCTCCCAGCAGGTTGATCTTGACCTTCTTCGCGCCGACCTGCGACTTCACCTGGGCGGTCAGCGCCGGTCCTTCGCTCCCGATGAAGCTGACCTTGCCTTTGTGCGCCTTCTTGAGGATCTTGCGGAACCGGTCCGCCTC
>WHSM01000630.1 GCA_009380105.1 Micromonosporaceae bacterium | reverse complement strand
CACCCCGAGCGCGGAGAGCCGGTCGGCGTCACGGCCGACCCCGAACACCTCGTCGCCTCGCTCGTGCAGCAGATCTACGAGCGCCGTTCCAATTCCACCGGTAGCGCCGGTCAGCATCACATTCGCCATGTGCCCAGCCTGTCATCCGAGCCCCACTAGACTGAATCACCATGAGCACTGGTGACGGAGAGGTCCCTGAAGGACTTCTGGAGCAGATCCTTACCCCTGGCGATCTCAAGCGGTTGTCACCGGACCAGATGGCGCCGCTCGCCGCGGAGATCAGGGACTTCCTCATCGACAGGGTCGCGCGCACCGGGGGGCACCTCGGGCCGAACCTGGGTGTGGTCGAGCTGACCATGGCGCTGCACCGGGTCTTCGACTCGCCGACCGACCGGATCCTCTTCGACACCGGGCACCAGGCGTACGTGCACAAGATCCTCACCGGTCGGCAGGACGACTTCGGTCGGCTGCGCAAGCGCGACGGGCTCTCCGGCTATCCCAGCCAGGCCGAGAGCGCGCACGACGTGATCGAGAACTCCCACGCCTCCACGGCCCTGTCGTACGCCGACGGGCTGGCCAAGGCGTTCCGGTTGCGCGGCGAGCAGCGGCACGTGGTCGCGGTGGTCGGCGACGGGGCGCTCACCGGCGGCATGTGCTGGGAGGCGCTGAACAACATCGCGGCCGCCAAGGACAGCCGGCTGGTGATCGTGGTCAACGACAACGGCCGCTCGTACGCCCCGACCATCGGCGGCCTCGCCGACCACCTGGCGAGCCTGCGGCTGAACCCGCAGTACGAGCAGGCGCTCGACCTGATCAAGGACGCGCTCGCCAGCACCCCGTTGGTGGGCCCGCCCCTGTACGAGGTGCTGCACGCGGCCAAGAAGGGCCTCAAGGACGCTGTCGCCCCCCAGGCGATGTTCGAGGACCTCGGCGTCAAGTACGTCGGCCCCGTCGACGGTCACGACATGGGCGCCCTGGAGCACGCGCTGAGCCGCGCCAAGGGTTTCGGCGGGCCGGTGATCGTGCACGCCGTGACCCGCAAGGGCAACGGGTACGCTCCGGCGCTCGCCGACGACGACGACTGTTTGCACAGCCCGACGTCGGCGTTCGACCCGGAGACCGGCAAGCCGCTCGCGCCGTCCGTCAAGAAGTGGACCGGCGTCTTCGCCGAGGAGTTGGTGGCGCTGGCTGATGAGCGCGAGGACATCGTCGGGATCACCGCCGCCATGTCGATCCCGACCGGCATTTCGAAGCTGGCGGCGAAGCACCCGGGCCGGGTCTTCGACGTGGGCATCGCCGAGCAGCACGCGACCACGTCCGCGGCCGGGCTCGCGTTGGGCGGCATGCACCCGGTCGTCGCGATCTACTCGACGTTCCTCAACCGCGCCTTCGACCAGGTGCTGCTGGACGTGGCGATGCACCGGCTCCCGGTGACGTTCGTGCTGGACCGGGCCGGGATCACCGGTCCGGACGGGCCGAGCCATTACGGCATCTGGGACCTCGCGGTGTT
>WHSM01000383.1 GCA_009380105.1 Micromonosporaceae bacterium | reverse complement strand
GGTGATCGCCAGGACTTCGGCGACTGTCTGCTCGTACTCAGAAACGATCTTGTCGAACAGCGGCTGCAACGGAGCCGGCGCCAGCGAGGAGACATAGCGCCCCGCGATGTCCAGGTCCGTCTTCGTCAGCGTCATCTCGACGTTGGAGAGGAAGGTGCGGAAGAACTCCCAGCGTTCCCACATGTCGGCCAGGGTCTCGCCGAGGCCGGCGGCGCGGGCGGCGGCGAGGCCGCTGCCGACGCCGTACCAGCCAGGAACGATCTGGCGGGTCTGGGTCCAGCCGAACACCCACGGGATCGCCCGCAGCCCCTCCAGCCCGGCTGACGCGTCGGGGCGCTTCGCGGGACGGGAGCCGATGTTCAGCGCGCCGAGCAGCTCGGTCGGAGTGGCGGCCCAGAAGTACGCGGGCAGATCCGGGTGCCCGACGAGCCCCTGGTAGGCCCCGTGCGCGGCGGCGGAGACCTGGTCCATGGTCGAGTTCCAGTGCGCGATGTCGGTCAGCGGCGCCCGCGGCTCGGTGTGCAGCAGCGTGGCCTGCAGCGACGCGGCGACCGTCAGGGCCAGGTTCTCCCGGGCCAGCGTCGGCAGCGTGTACTTGTCGGAGATCACCTCACCCTGCTCGGTGACCTTGATCGCGCCGTCCAGAGTGCCGTACGGCTGCGCCAGGATCGCCTCGTGCGTGGGCCCGCCGCCACGTCCGATGGCGCCGCCGCGACCGTGGAACAGCCGCAGCCGCACCCCGTGCGCGGCGGCGACGTCGCGCAGCGCCCGCTGCGCCCGGTGGATCGCCCACTGGCTGGTGGTGATCCCGGCCTGCTTGTTGGAGTCGGAGTAGCCGAGCATCACCTCCTGCACGTCGCCGCGGGCGCGGACCACTTCCCGGTACGGCGGCGTGCTGAGCAGCTCGTCGAGCAGGGCGCCGGCGGCGTCCAGCTCCGCGACGCTCTCCAGCAGCGGCACGAACCCGATCCGCGCCTGCCAGCCGAGGGGCGGACCCTCCGAGACCATGGGCGAATGTCCCGGGCGGCCCCGAATGGTCTCGGAGGGTCCGCAGATGAGACCGGCTTCCCGCGCCAGCACCGCCGCCGCCAGCACGTCGTCGACACCTTGCGTCATGGACACGATGTAGGTCTCCACGACGTCGGGGCCGTACCGGTCCTGGGCGTCGCGGATCGCGGTGAAGACGCCGTACGTGCGGCGGGCCTTGTCGTCCAGCGGCGCGTCGGGGTGCGACAGCGGCCGGCGGCCGGCCAGCTCCCGGGCCAGCAGCTCGGTGCGCTCGGCCCGCTCCAGGGACGGGTACGGGCGCTCCAACTCACCGACCCGCTGGTACATCTGCGCCAGCACCGCGTGGTGCTTCTCGGCGTGCTCCCGCACGTCCATCGCGGCCAGTTGCAGCCCGAACGCCGCAACGGTGCGGATCGCGGTCGCGAGCTGGCCCTCGGCGACCAGGCGTCCGCCGTGCGCGGCGAGGGAGGTCCGCATCACCTCCAGGTCCGCGAGCAGTTCCGCGCTGCCGAGGTAGTCCCGTCCGGGTTGGTAGACCCGCCCCCCAGCCAGCCGGGCGCGGGTGTTGGCCAGCTTCAGCTTCACGCAGCGCGCCTTCAGCCGGTACGGCTCCTCGGCGTTCACCCGCCGGAACCGCTCGGCCAGCTCGGGCAGCCGGTCGAGATCCTTGGCGAGGCTGACGTCGAGGTCGTTTGAGGCGCGGCGCATCCGCCGCGACACCGACAAGTCGTTGATCAACGCGTCGACAGCGGCCTCCGCCGCCCGGATGCCGTGCTCGTGCTGGATCTGCAGCACGTCGGCGGTCACCTTCGGCGTGACGTGCGGGTTGCCGTCCCGGTCGCCGCCGATCCAGGTGCCGAAGCTGAGCGGCCGGGCCGTGGTCGGCAGGTTGACACCGAAGTGGGCGAACGTGTCGGCGAGGTCGCTGAGCACCCGCGGGGCGGCGCCGGCGTACAGCTCGGCGAGGTAGTAGACGGCGTTGCGGGCCTCGTCGGCGGGCTCCGGGCGGCTCAGGCGCAGCTCGTCGGTCTGCCAGATCAGGTCCACCAGCTCGGCGAGCCGACGGTCGGCGGCGGCCGGGTCGACCTCGCCGACCAGGGCCAGCTCGGCGGCCTCGGTGTCGAGCACGTCGGCGATGCCGCGCAGCTTCGTCAGCAGCGACCGGCGCGCCGCCTCGGTGGGGTGCGCGGTGAACACCGGCCGCACCGCCAGCCGCCGCGCCGCGGCCGCGATCTCCTCCTTCGGCACGCCCCGTTTCTCGATCAGGTCCGCGGCCTGCCGCAGCCAGCCGCCGCTGGTGGCGCGTAGCTTCCGCAGCGTGCGAGCCCGGTGTGCCTGCTCGGTGATGTTCGCGAGGTGGAAGTAGGTGGCGAAGGCCCGTGCCAGCTTGGTGCCGGTGGGCACGTCCAGCTTCGCGAGGCGTTGCGCTGTCGTGGAGGCGTCGGTACGGACACCCGCGCGGATCTCCTCGACCAGGTCGAGCAGCGGCTGGCCCTCCTGGCGTGCCAGAGTCTGGCCGAGCAGGTCGCCGAGGCGACGGATGTCCGCCCGCAGCGCCGCGTCGTCGGCGTTCTGCGCGGGATCGGCGGCCTGCGCCTGGTCCGCGGGCTGCGCGCCTGGCGCGTCCTGGTCAGCGGTCATCGCACGCTCTCCTGCCCGTCCTGTGGCCCCGGTCGATGGCCTTCACGCTAGCCGCTGGTGGTTCCGGGATGCCGCAAGGCGAGGTAAAGAGAGACGACCGCTGCGAGTACGAGTTGTGTAAGGAGTCGCCTGGTCAGGCGCCGACGACGGCGTACGCCCGTACCGGGAAGCTGCCCATCCCGGCGATCATGGGCGGCGCCGCGGTGAATCGGAACCCTTCCGACGGCAGCGCTTCCAGTCCGCGCAGGTGCTCCACGATCGGGATCCCGGCCGCGAGCAGGGTGGTGTGCGCCGGCCGGTGTTGCCGACCAGCGAGATCCGCCCGATGTGGAACTCGGTGCCGGGCGCGTAGTGCTCCCGGGACGCCTCGCGGGTGAGGTGGTCGGTGATCTCGGGGCCGGGCAGGCCGGGGTAGGTGACCATGCCGGCGGTGATCACGTGGCTCAGCTCGACCACGCGCCGCGCGCTGCTCATCTGCCCCGGCCCCTCCGCGGTCACTCGTCGTGTGGGTCGCTGACGAAGCCGCCGCGCAGTGGGATGTCGTCGGCCCGCGCGGGGTCGGCGGCGTGCACGCTGCCTTCGGCGACCGCCTCCAGCATGGAAGCCATCACGATGTACGCGGTGCGCACGAGCATCCCGCTGCTCTTCTGCCCGATGCCGCCGCGCAGCTCGACCAGCACGCTGCCGGCGTCCCGCAGCCCGTACGCGTTGCGGGCGATGCCTCTCGGCAGGGTGCCGGGGTACTGGCTGACCTCGGCGAACCCGTAGTGGGTGAGGGTGTCGGAGATGACCACGCAGCTCTGCCTGGACAGCGTGAGCGCCGGCTCCGGCACGCCGCTGACGCTCGGCCAGAAGATCGACGTGGTGATCATGTCGCCGTCGGCGCTGCGGTACGAGCCCTGGTGGTGATAGTCGACGAGCTGCGGCGAATGCCGGGCGAAGGCGCGCTGGACCGCGGCGGCCTCCGGCACCGGGTTCGCGGCGGGGTCGACCGCCGGGTCGTGCCACCGGTTGACGTCGAAGCCGCGCCCCGGCGTGCAGAACGCGCCCGCGCAGTCCGGGTCGTAGTTCTGTCGCCAGAACCGCTCCGAGCCATCGGGGTTGACCTTCGGCACCACCAGCAACGTGACCTGGTCCAGGATCGCGCCCCACTCGGCGCCGCCGTTGCCGAGGCGCTGCAGCAACTGCAAGGCCGCCTCGGTGCCGAGCGGCTCGTTGCCGTGCTGCTGCGTGATGTAGAGGACTTTGGTCGGGCCGCGTCCCACTTTCGCGAGGTAGAGGTCGCGCCCCTCGTTGGATTGCCCGATGGTCTCCAGGGAGACCCGGCCGTCGCTCTGGCGCTGGATCTGCTTGAGCGCTGTGACCATCTCGTCGTACGAGTGCAGCCGCTCCAGGCTGACGTGCTGCTGGTCCTGCAGCCAGGGGCCGTTGGGCGTGGTCTGGGGTCCGGCGGATGCGCCGGTCGCTGTCACGGCGAGCATCGCGGCTGTGGCCGCTGCGGTGGTGATAGTGCGAAGCATGCTGCCAGCTTCCCGTGAATCGGGTGTACGACGCTAGACCGCGCGGTAAAGG
>WHSM01000479.1 GCA_009380105.1 Micromonosporaceae bacterium | reverse complement strand
AGGGGCTGCTTTCCCGGATCGGGCAGCACCAGCAGCGACCACAGGAAGTCCGTCGACGCGCCGATGAACGCGAACACCGAGATCACGGCGAGGATCGGCCGGGACATCGGCAGCACGACGTGCCACAGGATCTGCCAGGAGTTGGCACCGTCGATCTGCGCGGACTGGATCAGCTCGACGGGCAGCCGGTCGAAGAAGCGTTTGACCAAGAAGATGTTGAACGCGTTGGCTCCCGCGGGCAGCCACAGCGCCAGCGGGCTGTTGATCAGCGTGATCTCGGTGCCGGGAAGCGGCAGCCGCACCATGGTGGCGTACAGCGGCACGAAGGTGATGACTCCGGGAATGAACAGGGTCACCAGGATCAGGCTGAACAGCGGCTTGCTGAACATCGGGCGCAGATACGACAGCGAGAACGCCGCGGTCACCGCGACCAGGACCTGGACGATGACCGAGCCGGCCGCGTAGAACATCGTGTTGGTCATCGAGGCCGCGATGTCCAGGTTGTTCCAGGCGAAGTCGTAGTTGCCCCACTGCGGGTCACCCGGCCACAGCGTCGGCGGGGTGGCGGCGAGCTCCTTCGGCGACTTGAGCGCGCCGACCAGCAGCCAGTACAGCGGGCCGATGTAGGCGACCACGACGGCGACGGTGAACAGCACGAACACCGTCCAGTACCCGAGCCTGGCGCCGGGCCGGCGCAGGGCCAGCGGTGACATCGCGCCCCGCGGCGGGGCCTCGGCGGTGTCGGAGGGGTCGAATCCCAGCTTCATGTCGCCCACTTCCGGGTCAGCCGCAGGTAGACCGCGCTCAGTACGGCCAGCACGACGGCGAGGATGAGACTCAGCGCAGCGGCCGTGCCGAAGTCGTTGTACTGGAACGCGTACCGGAAGATCAGCAGCAGCACGGTGGTGGTGGCATCGCCGGGACCGCCGCCGGTCATGATGTACGGCTGGACGAAGACCTGCATGCTGCCGACCACGTCCAGGATGAACAGCACCAGCATCACGTAACGCAGCTGCGGGAAGGTGACGTGCCAGACGCGACGGAAGAACCCGGCGCCGTCCACCTCCGCCGCCTCGTACAGTTCGCCGGGGATGGACTGCAGCGCGGCGAGATAGAACAGCGCGGTCCCGCCGGATCCGGCCCAAACGGATTGCATGACCAGGCTGGGCATGGCCATCGTGGCCGAGTCCAGCCACTGCATCGCCGGCAGCCCGAAAAGGCCGAGCGCCTGGTTGAACAGGCCGACATCGGGGTCGGGGTCGTAGAACCACTTCCACAGCACGACCGCCACCACCGGTGGCAGCACCGACGGCAGGAACACCGTCATTTGGAAGAAGCCCCGGCCGCGCCGCAGCTCGTTGATGATCAGCGCCACGAAGATCGGTATCGCGAAGCCGAACAGCAGCGAGAGCAGCGTCCACATGATGGTGTTGCGCCACGCGACCGCCAGCAGCGGGTCGGTCAGCATATGCCGGAAGTTCTCCAAACCGATCCACCGCGGCGGGTCGATCAGGTTGTCCTCCTGGAAGGCCATCTGGATGCCGCGGAAAATCGGGTACCAGCCGAACAACGCGAACAGCCCGATCGCCGGCGCCAGATAGCACCAGCCGGGCACCGACCGCCGCACCCTCAGGAGCCGGCCGGGCGGCCCGGACGGGCCGTCGTTGGCACGCCTGCTGCCGGGTGCGGTCCTCGGCCTGGTGCCCAGCAGGGTGGCCTTCATCGTTCCCTCTCCTCTCCGGATCCGCCGACTCGCCCGAGGCCGGCCATGACCAGGCCGCTGACCTCGGTGTGCACCGCCTCGCCCCGCCGGCCGGCTTCGATGGCGGGCCCGCAGCCGGCCAGCCACGCGGTGCACTCCTCGGGCGAAGTCCCGCCGTGGCCGCCGGCGTCGACGTGCCCGTGGTCGGTGACCACGAGACAGGTCCACCGCTCCCGGCGAAACCCCTCCCGCGCCTCGATCGCGGCGAGGACCTCGCCGACGCGGGCGTCCGCCCGCTCGATCGCCGTCCGGTAGCCGGCGCCCGTGCCGTGGTAGTGGGCCACGCTGTCCGGGCTGATCTGGTAGACGAACGCGCAGTGCACATCGGCCGCGCCCAAGGTGGCCGCCGCATCGGCGACGGCCACCGCATCAGCGCGGTCGAACTCGTCCCCTCCGTCCGCCTCCGGATCGGCGAAGAACGTCGTGCCGGCGTTGAAGACCGGGCCGCCACCGGCCTTGGTCAGCAGCGGCGGCCACGTCGCGGCGGCGTAGGTGGTCAGACCCAGCCGCTGCGCCCGGGACAGAAAGTCCGGATGGTCGGCGAACCGGTTGGGCGTCAGGTCGTTGTCGACCACCCCGTGCACGTCGGGGAACACCCCGGTGGCGATCGTCGACCAGCCGGGCCCGGACGAGGACTCGGCGTGCGGCCACACCGCCACCGGGGCCAGGAACCCACGCCGGGCGATCGCGTCGATATGCGGAGTGCTCGCCCGGCGCAACGCATCGAAGCGCACACCATCGACACCGAACACCGCCACCCGCTCTGCCTGTTCCACTTGCCACTCCCTTTGCGCCGGTCCTCGGCGCCGCTGATGTCCTGCCGTCACCGAGCCGACGTCAGCGCGCCGCGGCAAGGACCTGGTTCACCTCCTTCTCCGCATCAGCGAGCAGCTCCGCCGGGTCCGCGCCGGAGTCCGTGAGCAGCAACTGCAGCGCCTTGGACACCAGCGTGTACACCTGCTGCGCATCCTCCGGCGGCTCGGAGGACAAGGTCAGCTCATTGAGCCGGTCGGCGTAGCCGGCGTAGTTCTCCTGCGGCACGTTGACGAACGGCTCCTCCGCCGCATCGACCTTCGCCTGCGTCTCGGGCCCGAAAGCGCTCAGCTTGGGCAGTCCGACGAGTCCGTTCGGGTCCTTGGCGGTCTCCTCGGCATCCTCGGCCGCGGATTTCGGGTCGACCCGGAACCGCAGGTCCATCTCCCAGATGTAGCGCATCGCGGCGACCTGCTGCTCCTTGCTGGCCCGCGGGTTGAAGATGTAGGCGTTGCCGCCGGTGAGCGTCGCGTTGCGGGTCGACTCCGGCATCACCGTCACCATGATGGTCT
>WHSM01000299.1 GCA_009380105.1 Micromonosporaceae bacterium | reverse complement strand
GACGATCGCGGCGTGGGAGGCCGAGCTTCCGGCGTCCACGACGACGGCGGCGGCGCTGGAGAACAGCGGGGTCCAGGACGGGTTCGTGTACGGGCAGACCAGCACGTCACCGCTGGTCAGCTTGGCGAACTCGGCCGCCCCCCGGATCACCTTCACCGGACCGGTGACCGTGCCGCCGCTGGCCGGTGTGCCGGAGACCAGCGCGTCGCCGTGGTCGCGCGCCGGGAACACCGATCTCGGGTCGATCAACCGCACCCCGGCCAGCTCCTCGCGCTTGGCGGCCCTGGCGCGCATGGTTCTCCGCAGCCGCTCCTTCACCTGCTCCGCGAGCGAGGCCGGGTCGCCGGCGTCCTCCAACTCCTCCATCCGCAGGTGGAACACCTCGTCGGCGGCGGCGAGCACCCCGGCGTCGCGCAGCCGCGCCCCGATCTCCAGCAGCGACCGCCGCAGCACCGGCAGCGGCTGGGTGAAGTGGAAGTGGCTGTCCTCCCGGAACGCCACCCCGGCCCGCGCGGCGCCCACCCAGCGTTCGACCCGCGCGCGCCGCTTCGCGCTGCGGCGCAGCCACGGGTGGTCCAGCAGCTCCCGCAGCGCCTGCTCCGGGCGGTCGGCGGCGTCCGGCGCCTTCTCGGCGAGCACCTTGACCATCCCGAGCACCGTCTCCGGGGACTCGCCCCAGGTCGGCGGCGTGACCAGCAGCGGGCTGGCGGTCTCGCGGTGGCCGTACTCCCCGAGAAACGCCTGCACCCGGTCGCGGAACTCGCCGAACTCCGCCAGCCGCTCCAGGTCGAGCGCATCGACGGCCGCCTTCAGCGCGGGGTCCTCGCGCGCCTGCTCGGCGAGGGATTCCAGGGCGTCATTGGCGTCGGCGGTACGGGTGCGCGCACCGAGGATCAGGTCGCCGAGCAGCGACGTCCGCCGCAGCGCCGCCAGCGTCAGCAACAGCCGCAACAGCGCCAGGCCGGAGCGCGGCAGGTAGTCGATGCGGAAGTCGGCGCAGGGCTGGATCAGGTCCAGCGCCTGTCGGGGCACCCGGATCAGCCGGCTCCACGGCATCGCGGCGAGGTCCTGCCCGGCCAGCGCGCGGACGTCGGCGAGGAACGCGGCGAAGCGCGGGTCGTCGGTCCACCGGGCCGGGTCGTGCCGGCGGGCCTTCGACGCGATCCGCCACGGCCCCCGCAGCACGCCGAGCGTCGGGCGCGGAGCGTGCGGGACCAGCCGGTCGACGACCCCGTCCTCCTCGTGCAGGAATCCCTCGAACGCGCCTCCGATCCCGAAATAGCCCACGATCTTCGCCATCATGCCGGCCGGCCCGTGCGGCAGCCACGTCGACATGTCGATCGGGTACGGGCGCACCGGGAGATACTCCATCAGGATCGAGCCGAGCTTGCGCTGCGGCAGGTTCAGTTTCATCGGCGGTGGCGGCAGCGCGGTCATCGGGCGGGCCTGCAACAGGCTCACCTGGCTCTCCGCGTACGCCCACTCGATGTCCTGAGGGCGACCGAAACGGCGGGCGACCTGCCCGCCCAGCCGGGCCAGCTCCCGCAGCACGCCGTCCGGCAGCCGCGCGGCCGGCGACGCCTCCCCGGACTCGTGCGTCACGCCACCGCCGGCCGTGCTGCGGATGACCACCTCGCGGCGTCCCGGCGACCAGTCCCGGACCCGGCCGCGGGCGTCGAGCACATAGTGGTCGGGGGTGACCAGGCCGGAGACCACGGCCTCGCCGAGGCCGCTGCTGGCGTCCACGACGAACTGGTCGCGGCGCCCGGTCACCGGATCCGCGGTGAACATCACCCCGGCCGTCTCGGCCTCGACCATGCGCTGCACCACGACCGCGATCCGCAGCTCGCGGGAGTCGACACCGAGTCTTTCGCGGTACGCCACAGCCCGGTCGGTCCACAACGAGCCCCAGCATCGGCGCACCGCCTCGATCAGGGCCGACTCCCCCACGACGTTGAGATAGGTGTCCTGCTGCCCCGCGAACGCCGCCCCGGGCAGATCTTCGGCGGTGGCGCTGGACCGCACGGCGACCGGGCCGCCACCGAGCTCGGCGTAGGCCTCGGCGATCGCGGCGCTCACCTCGTCGGGGACCGTCACGGCCTCGACATCGGCCCGGATCGCGGCGCCGTCGCCGGACGCGAGCCGCTCGCCGATCCGCAGGTCCGTCGCGCTGGTGCTCTGCGCGTACGCCTCCGTGGTCACCACGAAGCCGGCCGGCACCGGGAAGCCGGCCCGCACCAGCTCGCCCAGATTCGCCCCCTTGCCGCCCGCGAGTGGGAGGTCCGCCTGGCCGAGGGCTTTCAGCGGCGCCACGAGTGTCATCAGGAGGCCTCCTTGACGTGTGCGGTGGTGCGGAGCGGACGAGAAGGAAGGACGAGCGCGAGCAGGAAGGCCACCGCGAGCAGCGGCGACATCAGGCCGAACACCAGCGGCGCCCGCTCGGCGACGGCGGCCGCCGGGGGCTCCCCGGCGCCGAAGCCGCCGGTGATGAGCGCGCCGACGACGGCCACGCCGATCGAGGCGCCGACCTGGCGCAGGAACGTCACGGTGGAGGTGGCGGCGCCGAGGTCCTGATACGAGACGGCGTTCTGCGCGGCGAGCACCATCACCTGCATGACCAGCCCGACGCCGAGGCCGACCAGCAGCATCACGCCGCCGATGACGGCCGGGTCGCTGTCCTTGCCGAGCAGCCCGAACAGCGCCAGGCCGATCGCCGCCAACGCCGTGCCGGCGACGGGGTAGCGCTTGTAGCGCCCGGTGCGGGTGATGCGACGCCCTGACCCGATCGCGGTGATCAGGATGCCCGCCATCAGCGTGGTCAACTGCAGGCCGGCCTGGGTGGCCGTGACGCCGTGCGCGATCTGCAGAAACGCCGGCAGGTACGACACCGCGCCGAACAGCGCGAAGCCGATGAGGAAGCTGATCGCGACCGGCACGGCGACCGCCGGGTCCCGGAACAGCCGCAGTGGCAGGACCGGGTCGGCCGCGCGCCGGGCGGTCACCAGCCATAGGGCCGCCCCGACGGCCGCGACCGCGAGCCACCGCGGATCGCCGGTCTGGCCCAGCAGCACCGCTCCGATGGCCGCGGACGCGAGGCTGGCCGCTCCGGCGTAGTCGATCGGTGGCCGGCCGGTCGGCCTGGGCAGTCGCAGCGTCCAGGTGAGGATCGCGAACGCCAGCAGCCCGAGCGGCGGGTAGATCGCGAAGATCCACCGCCAGGTGAGCTGGTCGATGAAGAACCCGCCGACCAGCGGGCCGCCGACGGCCGCCACGATGTACGCCGCGCCGATGAAGCCCAGGTACCGGCCGCGCTCGCGCGGGCTGACCACCTCGCCGATGATCGCCTGGGCGCCGATCATGAGCCCGCCGCCACCGATGCCCTGCAGCGCCCGGAACGCGATGAGCTGCGGCATCGACTGCGCCAGCCCGCACAGCACGGCGCCCGCCACGAAGATCACGATCGCCGCCTGCATCACGGGCTTGCGGCCGAAGCGGTCGCCGAGCTTGCCGTACACGGGCATGAGCACCGTGGCGGCCACCAGGTACGAGGTGACGACCGCCGGCATCTGGCCCAGGTCGCCGAGATCCTCGGCCACGTGGGGCAACGCCGGAGCCATGATCGTCTGATCCAGCGCCCCGAGCAGCATCGCGAGCACCACGCCGGGAAGGACGAGGGCGATCGACACCGGCGGCTGCGCCACGAGACCATCTCCTTAGAGAACTACCAGTTCTCTAAGAAAGATTACGGTCCACTTTGTAGAAACGCAACGTTCACTACAGATGCCGCCTGGCCCTCAGGGGAGGGCGTCCAGGTAGGGCCGGTGGCTGTTCTGGAACTCCCAGCTGTAGTAGCGGTCCCAGTTGATCGACCACGTCATCAGGCCGCGCAGGCTCGGCGAACGGCCGCCGCGTAGGGCGTACCCACCGCAGTTCTGGGCCTTGACCAGGCAGTCGAGGGCCTGATGCACCTGCGCCGGGGTGGTGTGGCCGTTGCCGGCGCTGACCGCCGCGGGCAGCCCGAACCCGATCTGGTCCTCCCGCAGGCCTGGGAAGAAATGGCCGGTGTTCGCGACCGTGAAGCCGGCCTTGACCATGTCGGTCATGGCGATGTGGAAGTCGGCCCCGCCCATGGTGTGCCACTGGTTGTCCAGGCCCATCACCGGACCCGAGTTGTAGTCCTGCACGTGCAGGACGGTCAGCGCGTCGCGCATCGCGTGGATCACCGGCAGGTACGACCCGGTGCGGTTGTCGCCGCCGCCCGCGCCGCCGTAGAACTGGTAGCCCACCTGCACGAAGAACGTCTCCGGCGCCATCGTCAGCGTGAACCGCGCGCCGTACCGCGCCTTGAGGGTCTGCAACGCCGAGATCAGGTTCACGATCACCGGGGTGGTGGGGTTCCGAAAGTCGGTGTCGCCCGCGTTGAGGTACAGCGAGTGGCCCTCGAAGTCGATGTCGAGGCCGTCGAGGCCGTACCGGTCGATGACTGCGCCCACCGAGCTGACGAACCGGTCGCGCGCGGCCGTCGTGGTGAGCTGCACCTGGCCGTTCTGCCCGCCGATGGACAGCAGCACCTTCTTGCCCTTCGCCTGCTTGGCCTTGATCGCGGCGATGAAGTCGGCCTCGCTCTCCACGCTCGGGCACTCGCTGGCTGGGCACAAGCTGAACCGGATGTCGCCGGACGTGACCGACGTGGGCTCGCCGAAGGCGAGGTTGACGATGTCCCAGGCGTCCGGCACATCCGCCATGCGCAGGTAGCCGGAGCCGTTGGCGAAGCTCGCGTGCAGGTAGCCGATCAGCGCGTGCTTCGGCAGACCGGACGGCGGCGGGCTGGTCGGCGGCGGGCTGGTCGGGCTGGCCGACGGGGAGGTCGTCGGTGACGGTGACATGGTCGGTGATGCGGTCGGCGTCGGATCGCTGCCGCCAGGTCCGTCGAGGACCACGTCATCGGCGTGGTACGTGCCTTGGGCGTACCAGCCGTGGAGGTAGACCTGGGCGCTGGCCTGGGACGCGCCGGTGGTGAAAGAGACCTTGAGCTGGGTGTACGTGCTCGCTGACGGGGTCCACGTCGACGGGCCGCCGGTCACACCGAGGTAGACATAGCTGCCGCGCACCCAGGCGGAGAGGGCGTAGGCGGTGTTCGGCTGCACCGACACGGTCTGGGTGCACTTGGCGTTGTCGCTGCCGCTGGCCGCGCCGGCGAGGGCGTGGCTGCCGGAGTGGACCGGGCTGCTGACAATCGATGCGCTCGTGCAGGCCCAGCCGGACAGCGACCCGGTCTCGAACCCGCCGTTGACGATCAGATTCGCGGCGTACGCGGGAACAGATCCGATCGCGATGCCCGCCGCGAGCAGAAGGCTCACGCCGGCGGAGAGGATGCTCGCTCGCTTCAGGACAGTCGATCGCTTCATGGCGGGTCTCCCGGGGGGTGCGGGCGCCGTGCTCGCGGATGAGTATTAGTAAAGAAACGTAAATACAAGAAGTCAACCGTTGCGGACAAGATCTCAGGGCAGCTGATTCGTCGGACCCCTGTCCTACGCTCACGCCGTGACCGATGACCTACTTTCCTGCCGCTGCGTCATCTGCCATGACTACGGCGACCGCGCAGACCTGGATCACATCGACCGGATGACGATCGCTCACGTCGAGGAGCACGGCTGGAGCGTCGTCGGGGTGCTCGCCGACGAGGAGTGCCCGGGCTGGTCGTACACAGTCGGCCTGTGGCACAGCCATCG
>WHSM01000381.1 GCA_009380105.1 Micromonosporaceae bacterium | reverse complement strand
GCCGCAGCCGAGGGCGACGACGCCTCCACCGGAGGTGACAGCGACGCCGCCGCGTCGGAGCAGCCGTCCGAGGGCGCGCTGCGCCGGGGTCGCGCCAGGCTCCGGGTGATCCTGGGGGGACGCAGCGACGAGGACGAGGAAGCGGCGCCCCCGCCTCAGCGCGCGTCGCGATCTCGTGCCGCCGCGAAGAAGGCCGAAAGCGCGCCCGGCGCCGACCAGCTCGCCGCCGAGCGCCGGCAACGCCTGCGCGCCGCGCTGGAAGTGGCCGAGCGCGACATCGAGGAGGCCGGCGCCGCCGAGCGTCAGGCCACCCGGCGCCTCGGCGAGATCGCCGCCGAACTGGACGAGCTGCGCATCCGGGAACGGCAGCTACGCGGCGAGCAGGCCGAGGTGGACCGGGACCGCCGGCGCAGCCAACGCCGCAGGCAGGCGGCCGAGAAGTCCGCGGCCGACACGCGCCGCCGCATCCGCTAGGCGCGATGGGGGCGACCAACCGCGCCCGGTCGGCCGGAAACACCCGGTACGGCAGAAACATCGCTGGCCGGCTGCGCCCTTCGACCTCGTCCTCCGGGTGCGCAACGTGGCGCACCCGGTGATCAAGCAGGCGTACCGCGTCTTCGGCCTCGACGACAACCACCACGGCTGAGCGCTACGGGCTGGCGGGAGGGGACTGGTCTCGCGGCGCGTCAGGCCGGCTCAGCGGATGACCTGGACCGCGCGCTGGGCGGGAACCGGCCAGCGTGAGTGGTCCTCCTCGTCGTCGTCAGCGGTGACGCCGAGCAGGTCGGCCACACCGATGACGCCGAAGAGCCGGGCGACGAAACGGTTCGGATTGACGACCACGAGCCGCACGCACAGGTCGCGGGCGATGCGGTGCCCGACCACCAGGGTGCCGATGCCGGTGGAGTCCAGCAGCGTGATTCCGGAGACGTCGATCTCGATCGTCGCGGGGTTCCGCTGCAGGAGCACCTCGTTGATCGCTTCTCTCAACTCCGGGGCTGTGGCGCAGTCGACTTCTCCTCGGAGAGTCATCTGCACGCACCTGTCGGCCGACTCAGAGGTGGTGATCAACAGGGGCATCAACGGCCTCCCACGGCGCTCGGCATCGTGCTCCGGGTCGGGTGGGGGAGCGTCGCAAAGCGTCAGACGCTTCCCCTGGGGTGTAGTCAGGGTAACCGTGCAACACCGTCCGTGCCTACCCCGTGTCGCACAGTTACGCTACGCAGCGGTTCGGTAAAGGTTAGAGAACATGTTCCAGAACCCTGCCGGCAGGACGTCTTCCCTGCTCAGAGCAGGAATGGCGACCATACGGCGGCGCTCCGCCGCCACCCGCCACATTACCGAGCGTGGGCGCCCTCACCCTTCCTCAGGTGACCTTCCGGCCATGAAAACCCGCTGACAGAGAGGATCCGCGGTCGCCATCCGCGCCCGATCCCCTGAGTTGATCAATCGCTGGGCGCTGCGCAGTCACGGAGACCGGCTCAGCGGACGCAGGCTGACCAATGCATGATCAACAGAGCGGGGAGGCGCCGGCCGAGCCGAGCGTGAGAAGGTTGGCAGAGGCCGACACATCACCCGGGCAGGCGAGATGCGGCGAACCATCGAATGGGACGACGACGCGATCCTGATCATCGACCAGTGCGCGCTGCCGCGAGAGCTGCGCACGCTCCGACTGGAGACCGTCGACGAGCTGATCGCCGCGATCCAGCGGCTCGCGGTGCGGGGGGCGCCGGCGCTCGGAGCGGCCGGAGCGCTGGGTGTGGCGCTCGCCGCCCGTGCCCATCCTGAGGACCACGAGGCGGTACGCGCCGCGGCCGCCGCGCTCGCCGAAGCGCGCCCCACCGCTGTCAACCTGAGCTGGGGCGTGCAGCGAGCCCTGAAGCTGCTGCCCGAGGGGGCGGACGCCGTGCTGGCCGAAGCCCGCGCCATGCTCGACGAGGACGAGCGGCGCAACCGGGACGCCTCAGGGCGCGCTGCGGACCTGATCCGCGACCTGTGTCCCCGCCGGCCGCTGCGACTGCTGACCCACTGCAACACCGGGCGCCTGGCCACGGTCGCGTGGGGCACGGCGCTGGGCGTGGCCCGGCACCTCGCCGAGGCCGGCGAGATCGAGTACGTGCTTGCCGACGAGACCCGGCCGCTGCTGCAGGGCTCCCGGCTCACCGCGTGGGAGCTGGCCGAGGCCGGCATCCCGTACCGGGTGTGCCCGGACGCGGCGGCGGCGAGCGCCCTCGCTGCCGGCATGGTCGACGCCGTGGTGGTGGGAGCCGACCGGATCGCCGGAAACGGCGACGCGGCGAACAAGGTCGGCACCTATCCCCTGGCGCTCGCGGCGGCGCGGCACGGCGTGCCCTTCCTCGTGGTGGCGCCGGAGTCGACAGTGGACGCGACGCTGGCGACCGGGGCCGAGATCGTGATCGAGGAACGCGCCGCCGACGAGGTCACGCACCTCGGCGGCGTGCCGATCGCGCCGAAAGGAGCTATGGCGTACAACCCGGCCTTCGACGTGACCCCGGTCGACCTGATCACCGCCATCGTCACCGAGGCCCGCACGGTCCGCCCGACGCCGCCACCGGAGTGACGGCCCGGGCCCCCGCCGGCCTACTGGATTGACACGTGGACGTGGTTGGTGTGGTCTCCGGACGGACTGCCGCCGCCGTTGTACGACGTCCAGCCGGTCCCTGGTGACCACGACTGCCGGTACCAGATCACATACATCACGCCGAGCCTGTTGGCGTTGTTGACGAACCACCCGGCCAGGTTGTCGCCGTACTGCTTGTCCGACCCGGTGGCCGCGTAGTTGCGGAACCCGTCCTTGAACGCGGCGAAGTCGCACGCCCGGCCCTTCGGATGCTCGCCGCTGCCGCCGCTGCGGTGACAGGACGTGTACCGGGTGAAGCCGGCGTTGCGCGCCTGCTTGTAGGCGTGCAGCGTCCGCGGAGTGAGGCAGCCGCTGGTGGTGGGGTCAGGCTCGGAGCAGGCCTCCGGCGGCCAACTCCCGTCCGGGTTGCGGGGGGCTGGCGCGGCGCCCGGCCCGCCTCCGTAGAAGCCGCTCGTGGGGTCGCCGCCGCCCGCGGCGATCAGCGCCTTGAGCGCTTCCTTCTTGCGCTTGGCCATCTTCTTGAGCTGCTCGCGCTGCTTGCGCATCTCCAGCTCGACGGCGTACCGCTTCTTGGCCAGCTCGTCGTGGGCGCCGGTGAACGCCTTGATCTGCTTGTGGTCGCGGGTGGCGAGATACGACACCGTGGTCATGCCGTCGGCCAGCTCGTCCGGCGAGCCCGACTCCATCAACGCGGTGACGCTGCCGGCCCAGCTGCCCTTGTAGACGGCGGCGGCCATCTGGCCGACCTGGCCGTAGAGCGCGTCGGACTTGGCCTTGAGGGCCTTGATCTCCTTGTCCAGCTTCTTCTGCTTCTTGCGGGAGGTGTCCACGCGCCCCTTGGCGTTGTTGTACGCGCGCGTGGCGGAGTCGAGCTTCTTGCGGAGCGCGACGGTGCCGCCCTCGTCGTCGGCGCCCGGCGCCGCGAGCGGCGCGCCCGGCATGGCGAAGAGCACAGCCAGGACGGCGAGAACCGCGGTGACGAGAGTGATCTGCGCGCGTGCTGATCCAGTGTGGCGCAGCAGTGCAGTCAACGAAGCATCCTTCCATGGCCGCCTACCGAGTTAGCTGACGGGTTCGGGCCGGAAGTAGCCCTACCGCTCTCGCGGACTCACCCCAAAATGCTCGGGTCCCCGGCTCGCCCGGGCGGGCGACTCGGCGGTGATCTTGGCTCCCACGCCACCTTCTGGCGAGGAACGGGTAGCGATCGGCCGTCAGAGTACCGAAGACCGCCCGCTCCATGTGGACCCCACGCCCTGAACTGTGAGCCATCCCCCGCCCGTCGGCGGGCCGCCGAGTGCGAAGATGCTGCCGATGAGCCTTGACTCAAGACGGGTGCCGACGCGGGAGGTCAGCCGGCTGCTCGCGTACGACGCCGAGCACGTCTGGCACCCGTACTCCTCCATCACCGAGCCGGGACCGGTCCGGCTCGTGGAAGGCGCCGACGGCGCGCGACTGCGACTGGCCGGGGGCATCGAGGTGATCGACGGCATGTCCTCCTGGTGGTGCGCTGTCCACGGCTACCGCCACCCGGTCCTGGACGCGGCCGTGCGCAAGCAGCTCGACCAGATGAGCCACGTGATGTTCGGCGGACTCACCCACCGGCCCGCGATCGAACTGGCCGAGCGGCTCGTCGCGATCACTCCGGAGCCGCTG
>WHSM01000626.1 GCA_009380105.1 Micromonosporaceae bacterium | reverse complement strand
GTGAGAACCTTACTTGTGGGTAAGGTGGCCACCGAGATTTATTGGACGACCCGTTGAAGTTCCGCGGCGGATCGTGGACCCCACGCGAGCGAGTGATGCGTATGTCGACCAGCCAGGGCCCCGCCAAGAGCCGAGGCCGCGACGCGATGGGCTTCGGCCTCGCGATCCTGAACCGCCTCGCCCGGCTGCGGGCCATCGACCGCTTCGGACTGCGCAAGCCTGCCGAGCGCGTCGTCTTCGAAGCGACCAGGACCGGCTTCAGGACCCTCGGCGCCGCCAACCGCACCTTCAAGGCCGTGCAGCGGCTCGGCAAGCCCGCCCGGCTGCCCGCGGCCCCCAGCAGCGGGCTGTTCGACCTCACACCCACCGACGACCAGCAGCTGGTCGTAGATGTGATCAAGGAATTCGCGGCCGAGCAGCTGCGACCCGCGGCGGCAGACGCCAACGAGTCCGCCAAGGCCCCGCTGGAGCTGCTGGAGACGAGCAACGCGTTCGGCCTCACGCTGATCGGCGTGCCCGAGGCGCTCGGCGGCGCCGGCGTCGAACGCTCCGCCATGACCAACGTGCTCGTGGCCGAGGCGCTCGCCCACGGCGACATGGGCCTCGCGGCCGCGTGCCTCGCCCCGGCCGCGGTGAGCACCGCGCTAACCCTCTGGGGCGACGAGGAGCAGCAGGCCACGTACCTGCCGGCGTTCGTCGGCGACGAGGTCCCCGCGGCGGCGCTGGCCATCCTGGAGCCCCGGCCGCTGTTCGACCCGTTCGCACTTCAGACGACCGCTCGGCGCTCAGCCGGCGGCTTCGTGCTTGAGGGGGTCAAGTCGCTGGTGCCGCGCGCCGCCGACGCCGAGCTGTTCGTGATCGCAGCCTCGCTCGACGGGCGGTCCTCGCTGTTCGTGGTGGAGTCCTCGACGGAAGGCCTGACCGTCGAGGCCGAGCCGGCGATGGGCCTGCGCGCTGCCAGCATGGGCCGGGTCGTGCTGGAGAAGGTGAGGGTGCCCGAGGGCGCGCTGCTCGGCGAGCACACGCCCAAGGCGTACGCGGAGTGCATCGATCTCTCCCGCCTGGCGTGGTGCGCGCTCGCCGTCGGGACCGGCCAGGCCGTGCTCGACTACGTGATCCCGTACGTCAACGAACGCGAAGCCTTCGGCGAGCCGGTCAGCCACCGGCAGTCGGTGGCGTTCATGGTCGCTGACATCGGCATCGAACTCGACGGGATGCGCCTGGTGACGTACCGGGCGGCGAGCCGGGCCGCGCAGGGCAAGTCGTTCGCTCGTGAGACCGCGTTGGCACGCCGGCTCTGCTCCGAACGCGGCATGGCGATCGGCAACGACGGCGTGCAGTTGCTCGGTGGGCACGGATTCGTCAAAGAGCACCCGGTGGAGCGGTGGTACCGCGACCTGCGGGCGATCGGCGTGATGGAAGGCGGGTTGCTGGTCTGATGATCAACCTCGAAGTCCCCAAGAAGTTCAAGTCGCTCATCAACACGGTCCACCAGGCCGCCGCCGAGTACGTGCGACCGATCTCCCG
>WHSM01000538.1 GCA_009380105.1 Micromonosporaceae bacterium | reverse complement strand
GGCCAGTACAACGAGTTCGTCTACACGTTCTTCAAGTGCCTGTCGGAGGAGCGGCTCAACTACGCCGAGGGCTGGTACGCCGAGCAGAAGCCCGACGCCGAGGACATCAGTCTCGACGGCTGGACGGTGCAGCGGCGCTGCCCGCACCTGAAGGCGGACCTGACCCGCTTCGGCAAGGTGGACGACGGGGTGCTCACCTGCCAGATGCACGGCTGGAAGTGGAACCTGGCCAGCGGCACGTGCATCACCAGCGCGGGCCACGAGATCCGCTCCAGCCGCGCGGGCCGGACCACCCCGCCGGACTGACCCACCAGCTCCACCCCTTCCACATCCACCCCTTCCACATCCGCCCACCTCCACCTGGTTGGGTGAACCGTTGTTCCACACCCGGCAAATCGGGCATCGGAGCGACGGTTCGGCCAACCAAGTGGGGACGGGTGGGCGGCGTCCAGGAGTCAGGGAGAATAGGCGAGTGCGCGACATAGTGCTTCTGGGGTCCACCGGGTCGGTCGGGGTTCAGGCGATCGACGTGATCCGCCGTAATCCGGATCGGTTTCGGGTGGTGGGGCTGGCCGGTGGTGGGCGCAGCGTGGAGCTGCTCGCGCAGCAGGCGCTCACGCTCGGGGTGGAGGCGGTCGCGGTGGCGCGCGCCAGCGTCGCCCAGGACCTGCAGCTCGCGTTCTATGCCGAGGCGCAGCGCAAGGGCTACTCCACCGGCGACTACCGGGTGCCGAAGATCCTGACCGGGCCGAACGCCGCCACGGAGCTCGCGAGCTGGCCGTGCGACCTGGTGCTCAACGGCATCACCGGCTCGATCGGACTGCGGCCAACGCTCGCCGCGCTGCGGGCCGGGCGCACCCTGGCGCTGGCCAACAAGGAGTCGCTGGTGGCGGGCGGGCCGCTGGTGCGCGCTGTCGCGCAGGCCGGCCAGATCGTCCCGGTGGACAGCGAGCACAGCGCGCTCGCCCAGTGCCTGCGCGGCGGCCGGGCCGAGGAGGTGCGGCGGCTGATCCTCACCGCGAGCGGCGGGCCGTTCCGCGGGCGCAGCCGCGACGAGCTGGCCGGGGTGACGAAGGAGCAGGCCCTCGCGCACCCCACCTGGGACATGGGCCCGATGGTCACGATCAACTCGGCGACCCTGGTGAACAAGGCCCTCGAAGTGATCGAGACGCACGAGCTGTTCCGGGTTTCGTACGACGACATCGGTGTGATGGTGCACCCGCAGTCGGCAGTGCACTCGATGGTCGAGTTCGTCGACGGCTCCACGCTGGCGCAGTGCAGCCCGCCGGACATGCGCCTGCCGATCGCGCTGGCGCTGGGCTGGCCGGACCGGGTGGCCGACGCGGCGCCTGCGGTGGACTGGACAGTGGCGCACACGTGGGAGCTGCTGCCGCTGGACGACGAGGCGTTCCCGGCAGTGCGTCTGGCGCGCCAGGCGGGGAAGGCAGGTCGCTGTCTGCCGGCGGTGTACAACGCGGCGAACGAGGAGTGCGTGGCGGCCTTTGTCGCCGGCCGGTTGCCGTTCGTCGGCATCGTCGACACCCTGGAGCGGGTGCTGGCGGATGCGCCGGACTTTGGCGAGCCGGGTACGGTCGAACAGGTGCAATCCGCCGAGGAGTGGGCACGCGCCCGGGCGCATGAGCTGGTCTCGGCAGATGTCGGGACAGACGAGAAGGGTTCTTGATGGCGTACACGCTTGGGGTGGTGCTGTTCGCACTCGGCATCCTGGTCTCGATCTGCCTTCACGAAGCCGGACATATGTACACGGCCAAGGCCTTCGGGATGAAGGTGACGCGGTACTTCGCCGGCTTCGGTCCCACGCTGTGGTCCTTCCAGAAGGGCGAGACCGAGTACGGCGTCAAGGCCATCCCCGCCGGCGGCTTCGTCAAGATCGTCGGCATGACACCCCTGGAGGACGAGGAGGAGGTCGGGCCCGAGGACAAGCACCGGGTGTTCTGGCGCAAGCCGCTCTGGCAGCGCACCGTGGTGCTCTCGGCCGGCTCGATCACCCACTTCATCCTGGCCTTCCTGATCCTGTGGTTCACTGCCGTCTTCGTGGGTCTGCCCAACGCGGCGGACGCCTCCACCCCGGCGTCGCGGGTCGAGATCGGCATAGTGGAGAAGTGCGTGTCCCCGGAGTGGGAATGGGACGCGAAAACTCAGCAGACAGTGCCGTGCAAGCCCGGCAGCGACCCGAAGAGCCCGGCTGCGAAGGTCGGCCTGCAGCCCGGTGACGTGATCATCTCGTTCAACGGCGAGCGCGTCACCTCGTGGACCGCGCTCGTCAAGGAGGTGCGCACGTCCGGCGGCGAGCGGGTCACGTTGACCTACCAGCGGGACGGGCAGAAGCACGACGCGGCCGTGACGCTACCGGTGGTCGAGCGCCCGACCCTGAAGGCGCAGTCGTCCAAGAAGAACCCGGCGAAGCTCACCGACCAGGACATGGAGCAGGTCGGCGTGGTCGGCGTC
>WHSM01000228.1 GCA_009380105.1 Micromonosporaceae bacterium | reverse complement strand
TGTGGCGGGTTGAGCCCATACGATGGGCTCTCGTGACTGCTGATTGCCTCTTCTGCCGGATCGTCGCCGGCGAGATCCCCGCGAAGACCGTGTACGAGTCCGACACCACGCTGGCGTTCCGGGACATCAACCCGAAGGCCCCGACCCACGTGCTGGTCATTCCCAAGGCGCACTGCGAGAGCGTGGCGGAGTTGGCCGAGGTGGACCCGCAGTTGGCGCAGGACGTGTTCGCCACCGCGGCGGCCGTGGCCGAGTCCGAGGGCGTGTCCGAGTCCGGTTGGCGGTTCCTGTTCAACACCGGCCGCAACGCCGGGCAGGAGGTGTTCCACGTGCACGGCCACGTGCTCGGGGGCCGTCCCCTGGGTCCGATGATCGCCCGCTAGCGCCAGTCGCGTTCGTCTAGCACCGACGGGCCGTCGGGGAGCGCTCGGACCGGCACCACGTCGGCGGTGAGCCGCAGCGTGGCCCGCACCGTCTCGCGCACCGCCGTGGCGATCTCCGCCGAGTCCGCCCCGCCAGCCGTCACGATCTCGCAGCGCAGCGTGTCGCGGTGCTCGGCGCGCCCCACCACGAACCGATACCCGGCCAGCCCGTCCAGGGCACCCAGCGCGTCGGCGGCCTGCCGGGGATGCAGGAACATCCCGCGCACCTTCACCGCCTCGCCGACCCGGCCGAGCACTCCGGCCAGCCGCAGGTCCCCGTCCGGGCCGACCCGCCACGCAGACAGGTCGCCGGTGCCGAACCGGGTCAGCGGATACTCCGGGCGGGGCAGCGTCACCACGACCTGCCCCGGCTGGTCGTCGTCGCGGGGGAGCCCGGTGTCCAGGTCGCAGATCTGGATCAGCACCCCGTCGGGGAGCGCCAGGCCGGAGTTCGGCCCGATCTCGTACCCGAGCAGGCCGGCTTCGGCGGTGCCGTACGCCATCCGCACGGTCGGCACATGCTCGGTGAGCACGGAGCGCAGGGCGTCCGGCAGCGGCTCGGCGGTCACCAGGGCACGCCGCACCGTCCACTCCAGACCTGACGAGGCGGCCTTGTCGATCAGCGCCTTCAGGTAGCTCGGCAGCCCGGTGAACGCGGTGGCGCCGACAGCGGCGGCGGTCTGGACCTGCAGCTCCAGGTTCCCCACCCCGGCCGGCACCGTCGTCGCCCCGATGGCCGACGCCGCCTCCTCGAACATCGCGCCCGCGGGCGACAGGTGGTAGCTGAAGCAGTTGAGGAGCACGTCGTCGGGGCCCATGCCGATAGCCCGCAGCGCCAAGGACCACCGCCACGGGTCCGCTCCGGCGAGCTGCGGCTCGTACAGCGGGCCGGGGGAGCAGAACACCCGGCGCAGCGCCGCGTCCGGCGCCACCCATCCTCCGAACGGCGGCGCCGAACGTTGGGCGGTCACCATGTCGTCCTTGGTGAGGATCGGCAACGCGTCCAGGTCGGCGCAGCCCCGCACCCCCGACGGGTCGATCCGGGCGTCGGCGATCCGGGCGGCGAACCCCGGCGCCCGCGCGGCGCCCTCGCGGACCGCGGCCGCCACAGCCGCGTCGAGGCCGGCGGCGCGCTCGGCCACCAGATCAGCCACCAGATGGGAATGCATCCGTACCCCCGAAACCTACAGCCAGCGCTTACGGCGCTTGTAGTGCTTCACGTCGCGGTAACTCTTCTTGCCGCCCGCCTCTCCGAGACCCAGGTAGAACTCCTTCACGTCCGGGTTCTCCGCCAGCTCGGCGGCATTGCCCTCCAGCACGATCCGGCCCTGCTCCATGATGTAGCCGCGGTGCGCGACCTCCAGGGCGCGCGTGGCGTTCTGCTCCACCACCAGCGCGGTGAGGCCCAGCTCGGTGTTGAGGCGGCGGATGATCCGGAACACCTCCTCCACCAGCAGCGGCGCCAGGCCCAGCGACGGCTCGTCCAGCATCAGCAGCCGGGGCCGCGACATCAGGGCCCGCCCGATCGCGAGCATCTGCTGCTCGCCGCCCGACAGATATCCGGCGGTGCGAGCGCCCAACGCCGAGAGGCGGGGCAGGAACTCGTACACCCGGTCGAGGTCGTCGCCGGCATGGCGGCCTCGGCTGTACCCGCCGGCGATCAGGTTCTCGTGCACGGTGAGGTGCTCGAAGACGCGACGGCCCTCCATCACCAGCGAAATCCCGCGCTTGACCCGGGTCGCCGCCGGCACACGCGTGATCTCCGCCCCGTCGAAGGTCACGTCGCCGTCGGTGACCTCGCCGTGCTCAGTCGGCAGCAGCCCGGAGATCGCCTTCAGCGTCGTCGACTTGCCCGCGCCGTTGGAGCCGAGCAGCGCCACGATCTGCCCTTCCGGCACCGACAGCGACAGGCCGCGCAGCACCAGGATCACCTCGTCGTAGATGACCTCGAGGTTGTTGACGGAGAGCAGGTCGCGGCCGGCCCCGCCGGGCGCCGCTGCGGCGCCCGGCGAGGCCTCGACGACAGTCATGTCAGGTCACGCCTTCGGCGTCACGTTGGCTTGGAGTTCCGACATCTGGCCCTGCTTCACCTCGTACAGGCCGGCCGAGGTGGAGCCGCGGTGGCTGTCGCCGGAGAACTTCACCGGCCCGATCACTCCACCGGTGTCGACCTCGCCCATCGACTCCAGGGCCTTCTTGATGTTGGCGCCGGTGAGCTGGTCGCCATCCTTGAGCACCTTGCGCATGCCCTCGGCCATCACGTGCATCGTGTACCAGCCCTGCACGTAGTGCAGACCCTTGGCGCTCAGGTCGAGGTTCTCGGAGTCGGCGTACTCGGAGACCGCCTTGTGGCCCGGCTTGTTCGCCGACGGCGGGGCGAACGGCTGCACCATCAGGTGGCCTTCGGCCGTGTCCCCGGCGGTGCTGATGAACAGCTCGTCGGAGCACCAGTTCAGACAGATGATCTTCATGTCGAGGTTCTGCGCGGCGATGTCCTTCGCGACGGTCGCGGCCGGGCTCGACACGTTCTGGATGACGAGGTACTTGGCGCCCTGCTTCTTCGCCTGTTGCAGCAGGCCCACATAGTCGGTGGCTCCCGTCTTCATGGCGTACGACTTGTAGCCGAGGCCGTAGCCTTTCTCGCCGATCCAGGTCTTGCCGTCGGCGACCGGCGCCGTGCCGAACGGCGAGTCGTGGTGGAACACCGCCACCTGGGCGCTGGCGTCCTCGGCGGCCACGTGATCCAGCGCGATCCGCATCTGGTCGGAGTACGTCGGCGCCACCACGAAGTTGTACGGCGACTCGCTCGGGTCGGTGAGCACCTCGGCGTACGAGGCGGACATGAACGGCAGCTCGTCCTCGGCGACCTTCTTGCGCAGGGCCTCCGAGTCGCCGGTGCCCCAGCCCTGGATCGCCACGGCGCCCTCCGAGATGTACTTCTTGTACTTCTCCTCGGCCGTCGGCACGTCGTAGGCGTAGTCCTCGCTCAGCGCTTTGATCTTGCGGCCGTCGATGCCGCCGTCGCCGTTGAGCTTGTCGACGTAGGCCAGCATGCCCTCGTTGTACGGCTTGCCGACATCGGCGGTGGCGCCGGTGAGATCGGCGATCACCCCGATGACAATCTCTTCGTCGTCTCCGCCCGCGCCGGGGCCGCCGCACGCGGCGAGTCCCAGCAGCCCGGCGGCCAGGCAGGCGGACAGTTTCATGAGTTTCATCTCTCTTAACCTCCATGCGGGCACCGTCAGTGCGTCAGTAACGGAAAGGCCAGAACCGGATGTAGTCCTTGACCCGTTGCCAGATTCGGTTGAGCCCTCTCGGCTCGAAGAGCAGGAACAGCACGATCACCAGGCCGAACGCCGCGACCTGCACGGCGGGCAACTGGTCGGCGAGGAACGGCACGGCAGGGCGGAGCAGGTCGGCCAACTCGGACAACAGCGGCGGCAGCAGCACGATGAACGCGGCGCCGTACACCGCCCCCGCGATGCTGCCGAGCCCGCCCACGATGATCATCGCAAGGTACTGGATCGACACCACGAGCGTGAAGCGTTCCCAGGTGACGGTCTCGGTGTAGTGCGCGGTCAACGCCCCGGCCAGCCCCACGTAGCCGGAGGAGACCGCGAACGCCATCAGCTTGGTGCGGGTCAGGTCGACGCCGATCGCGGACGCGGCGATGTCCTGGTCGCGCACCGCCATGAACGAGCGGCCCAACGCGGTGCGGAACAGATTACGCGCGGCGAGCACCGCCAGCACGGCGATCCCGGCGATGATCCAGTACCACGTGAACTCGAAGCTGAGCCGCTGGATCTTGTAGCCGAACAGGCTCAACCGGTCCACGTCGATGAAGCCCTGGCCGGCCGTGAGCCAGTCCCAACGCCGCACCGTGAACAGGATGATCTCCTGACTCGCGAGCGTCGCGATCGCCAGGTAGAGGCCCTTCAGCCGCAGCGCCGGCAGCCCGAAGAACGCCCCGATCCCGGCGGTCACCAGCACGGCCGCCGCGATCGACAGCGGAACCGGCAGGCCGGCCCGCCCGGCGAGCAGCGCCGAGGTGAACGCGCCGACGGCGAGGAACCCGCCCTGGCCGAGGGAGATCTGACCGGTGAACCCGACCAGGATGTTCAGGCCCACCGCGCCGACCACCGCGATCCCGATGGTGTTGATGATCCCGAGCCAGTACGGGTCCACCAGCCACGGCAGCGCCACGAGCCCGGCGAGCATCAGCCCCAGCCGGGTCTTCTCGGCGTGGGTGTGCCGCAGCCGCAGCTCGGAGGCGTAGCTGGTGTGGTGGATGCCGGTGGCGGTCGCTGCCATGTCGTCTGCCCTCTCAGACCCGCTCGATCCGGACCTGGCCGAACAGCCCGTACGGGCGGACGAGCAGGATCAGCACGAGCGCGATGTACGGCGCGACCTGCGAGGCGCCGGGGGAGAAGCCCTCGGCGTACTGGCTGATCAGCCCGATCGTGAGACCGCCGACGATGGTCCCGGGGATGGAGTCCAGGCCGCCGAGGATCACGACCGGGAACACGATCAGCCCGAAGCCGACCAGGTTCTGGCTCACCTCGGTGAGGTCGGCGAGCAGCAGGCCGCCGATGAGCGCGCTCACCGCCGCCATCGCCCACGCCATCGCGAAGATCCGGTGCACGGAGATGCCCTGCACCAGCGCGGCCTGCTGGTCGTCGGCGACGGCGCGCATCGCGATGCCGTGCCGGGACCAGCGGAAGAACGCGCCGAACCCGCCGAGCACGACAGCCGCGACCACGATCGCGAAGAGCCGGTTCACCGGCACCGACGCGCCCAGGATGTCGGCCGAGCCGGTGGGCAGCACCGCTGGCATGGTCCGCGGCGTGGTGCCGTAGAACATCTGCACCACCGCTCGCAGCACCGCGGCGAGGCCGATCGTCACCATGATCACCGCGATCGGATCCTCGCCGATCAGCGGCCGCAGCACCAGCCGTTCGATCACGATGCCGAGCGCCGCCGCGCCGACCACGCCCAGGATCACCGCGGCCGCCCAGGGCAGCTGGAACACCACGAACGCGGTGTAGAACATGTAGCCGCCGATCAACAGGAACTCGCCCTGCGCGAAGTTGATCACGCTGGTGGCCTTGTAGATCAACACGAACCCCAGCGCGGCGAGGGCGAGCACCGCCCCGTTCGCCAGGCCGTAGACGGTGAGCTGGACGAGCTGGCTCATGCGCGGCCGCTCCAGACGGGGCGTCGCCGACGTCCGGCCGGCGGCGCGAAGCCGGTCAGGTCGACGATCCGCAACGGGATCAGGCGGTCGGCCCGGGCGCCGTCCTGGTAGGTCACCGTGGTTTTCACCTCGACGGTCTCGGCGCCGGAGTCCAGCGCGGCGATGATCGTGGCGTACCGCTCCGAGACCACGTTGCGGCGCACTTTCCGGGTACGGGTGATCTCGTCGTCGTCCGGGTCGAGTTGCTTGTGCAGGAGCACGAAGCGGCGCACCCGGATCGGCTCGGGCAGGTCGTTGTTGGCCCGCCAGACGTCCTCGGCGACCATCTGGGCCACCTCGGGTTTCGAGGCCAGGTCGGTGTAGGTGGTGTAGCTGAGATGCTCGCGCTCGGCCCAGGCGCCGACAGTGGCCGGGTCGACGCAGACGAGCGCGGTGATCCCGGACTCGCCGTGGAACGTCACCGCCTCCTCCACGTACGGCGAGAACTTCAGCTTGTTCTCGATGAACGCCGCCGAGAACCGGCTGCCGTCGCCGAGGCTCAGCACGTCGGCCTGGCGGTCGATCACCACCAGGTGCCCGTGCTCGACGTAGCCGGCGTCGCCGGTGTGCAGCCAGCCGTCGGCGTCGACCGCGTTGGCGGTGGCCTCCTCGTTGCGCAGGTAGGCGCGCAGCACGCTGGCGGAGCGGAGCAGGATCTCCCCGTCGTCGGAGATCTTCAGCTCGGTGCCGGGGATCGGCTTGCCGACGGTGGCGAACCGCACGTCGTCATCGGCGTGCAGCACCGCGATGCCGCAGATCTCGGTCTGGCCGTAGATCTGCTTCAGGTTGACCCCGATCGCCTGGAAGAACCGGAACACGTCCGGAGACAGCGGCGCGCCGCCGGTGTAGGCGCGCCGGATCCGGGCCAGGCCGAGCTGGTCGCGCACCGGCCGCAGGCCCGCGGCGTCGGCGAGCAGATGGGCGGCCTTCAGAGCGGGCCCGATCCGCCGGCCCCGCACCCGCCGTTCGGCCGCCTTGTCTCCGATGTCGTACGCCCAGCCGAAGACCTTGCGTTTGAGCCAACCCGCCTCGTCGATGCGGACCTGGACCTCCGACAGCATCGACTCCCAGATCCGGGGCGGGCTGAACATCACGTCGGGGCCGATCTCGCGCAGGTCCGCCCGGACCGTGGCCGCGTCCTCCGGGAACGAGAGGGTGAGTCCGGCGGACAGTCCACACGCGACCCCGAGCATCTGCTCGCCGATCCACGCCAGTGGCAGGAACGACACGTACCGGTGTCCGGGCTCGATCGGGTCGACCGCGGTGAGGTGCTCGGCCATCGACAGCAGGTTCGCGTGGGTGAGCTGCGCCAGCTTGGGTCGGGCGGTGGTGCCGGACGTGGTGCAGATGACCGCGACGTC
>WHSM01000089.1 GCA_009380105.1 Micromonosporaceae bacterium | reverse complement strand
GGACCGCTTCCCGATATGAGCGGCAGGGCCACTCGCCGCAGCCCGGCGCGAGGCACTGCCGGCTGAACATCGACGGCACGTGCGCCTCGTACACCCGCCACGCCTGCTCGATCTCCTCCGCCGACGGGGTCGCCCGGCGCGGTGACGGGCGGGTCCGGAACTCCGCCGCCAACCGCTGCTCCGGCCCGGCGTAGCCGGCCGGTTCGGCCGTCCCTGGCTCGCGTGCGCCCGCCGGTTCGGCGGTCACCGGAGCCACCCCGAGACAGTCGCGGCGATCAGCACCTGGCCGAGCAGCACCGGCCCGGCGAGCAGCACGAGCAGCGTGAGCAGCGCGTTCTTGCGGGAGCGCGACAACGACGGGACGGGCCCTCGCCGCCGCTGCCGCGCTCCCGCCCCCTCGCACCCGCGCCCAGGGCCAGAGCCGAAACCGCGCGCGGGCGGGTCTGTGTGGCGGGCAGTGGCACGTCCGTGACATGCGGTGATTCCAGCCATGCTGTTAGGATTCCGACGAGACTCTCCCAAAACAAGTACCCGAGAGAATGTCTCCTAATTCGGTCAAGCACGACTCACCGAACCGAAACTTGGCGGGTGTCTCGCAAGGAGACAGGATTAGCACCCGACCTGCAGGAGGTAGAGCGGTGTCAACGACAGCCGGGCCCACCGTGGTACGTCGTCAACTGGGCCGATGTCTACGGCGGCTACGCAGCGCCGCGAAGGTGTCCGTCGATCAGGTGGTCGCGAACCGCGAGCTCGGGATCTCGCGCGCCAAGCTCTACAAGTTGGAGGCCGGCCAGCATCCGGTGAAGCCGCAGGACGTGGTGGTGCTGTGCCAGTTCTTCGGCGCGTCCCCCGACGAGATCAAGCGACTGACCGCGCTCGCTCTGGCCACCCAGGGCAGCGCCGACGCCGCGATCCCGGAGTGGTTTCAGCTCTACCGCGACCTGGAGCAGGTCGCCGCGAGCATCCGTTCGTACGAGGGCGAGGTGATACCCGGCCTGCTGCAGACCGGCGACTACGCTCGCGCCGTCTACCAGGCCGCGCAGCCCGACGACGGGGAAGAGGCGATCAAGCACCAAGTGAACCTGCGGATGGAGCGCCAGGAGCGGTTCTTCAGCCGGCGCCCGCAGCCACGGCTCTCGGCGGTGCTGAGCGAGACGGTGCTAACCCGTTTGGTCGGGGGCGAGGCCGTGATGCAGGCTCAGGTGGAACAGTTGCGGCAACTGGGCCGACGCGACGGCATCGAGATTCGGGTGCTCCCCTTCTCAACCGGTGGGCACGCGGCGATGGCGGGCGACTTTCGGATCCTGGATTTCGACGATCCCGACGACCCTGACATCGTCTATCTGGAGGCGCAGATCGGCGCGCGGTACCTCCAGAAACCCTCTGAGTACGACGAATACCAACGGCTGTGGAGACTGATCCACGCGCAGGCCGTACCCCTGAAGGAGTTTTCACCATGAGCACCACCACACCCTGGGTTAAGGCACGCAAGAGCGCGGGCAACGGCGGCGACTGCGTCGAGCTGCGCCGCAACGGCGAGCTGATCGAGTTGCGCGACTCCAAGGACGCCGGCCGTGGTCCGATTCTGCGGTTCCGGCCGGAGGAGTTGGACGCGTTCCTCGACGGCGCTCGCAACGGCGAGTTCGACCACCTGCTCACCTGACCCGTCTCCTCGCCGCTGCTGGCCAGTGATCCACACCGTGACAACCGCAATACCGCGGTATTACAGTAGGAGTGTGGGCTACGAGTGGGCGCCGTCGCTGCTGGACAAGCTGGCCGGCATCGAGGCGTACGAGGTCCGCCAGGTCCTCGAAGAGAAACGCCCGCGCCTACCCCGGCCAGCAGTCGGCGGGGACGGAGTCCAGGTGCTCACGGTCTGGGGTCGCACCCGCGCGGGCCGGCGCCTGATCGTGGTGCTGCGCCCTACCGACAACGACCTGGACTGGTTGATCGTCGGAGCCCGCGAGATGACTGCCGACCAGGCAGCCGAGTACGACCGATGGGAGGCCGACCGTGGATGACAAGACCTTCCCCGGCGAGGCCGACGCTGTGGCGGCCGCCGAGAGCCTGACCTACGTCGACACCGGCGAAACCGAGGCCGAGCTGCTCGCCAAGCTCCCGCCGCCCGAGGACACCGGCGACATGCTGGTGGTGACCTCGCTGCGCATCCCCCTGCGGCTGCGCAACCGGCTCAAGGAGTACGCCGAGGCGCGCAACGTCAGCCCCAGCGTGCTGATCCGCGAGTGGATCGAGCTGCACCTGTCCGCCGAAGACGAGGACCGACAGATCCCACTCGCCGACGCGCTACGCGCCCTGGCCACACTACGACCTCACAGCGCCGCCTGATTCCGCGGAATCACCCGCGACGCCTGAGCGGGATCAGACGCCGTAACGGCGCCCGTAACGGCGAGTGCGACCACCTGCTCGCCTGACCCGCCAGCCATCTGCCCTGACGGGCACTCAGCAGTGCCCGAACGCTGCCCTGCTGGACATCCGCCTGCGAGCGCTGCGCGCCGCAGCATGGAGGGAGACCCGGGTGTCGGAGGTGCGACGTGAGCAGCGCGCGGAGGACGCACCGCTCCCGAGCAGTGCTCCCAGAGATCCACGCACGACCCGCCATGCCGCACGTCTCACGCGCCGCGTCGGCGATCTTCGCGCTGCAGAGCACCGCTGGCAACGCAGCCGTGCAACGGTTGGTGCGTCTCACACGCCCGCCCAATCCGCCGACTGTGATGACCCGGCCTCAGCGCCGGGCGTTCGTGCGGGCGGAGCTGCCGGCTCGGATGCGCCGAGACGGGCTCGTGATCATCGAGGACATGGCGGCGACGTCCGACGCACTGCGGTTCCAGACGCCCGCTGAGCTGCGGACCGAGCTGATCAAGCGGGTCACCATGACCCAGGTCATGCGGGACTCGCAGACCATGGTCCGCGGCAAGAAGGCGTTCGGGTACCCGTTCACGAATCCCAGCCTCTACTGGGGCCCACGGGTCAACGTGGCGGCGAAGGACTACTGGCTGCCGGCGGTGTCCGACAACTACAGCCTGCGCCGGGACCAGGCGAAGCGAAGGACGCTGCGGGACATGCCCCGGAGCCTGCGCCATACCGTCTTCCCGGGAGACCAAGGGCCGGGGTACGACTTCGGCCTGAGCCCGCAGGGTCGCCGAGATCCGTACGAGGCGATCATGCGTCTGTTCGTGCGGCAGCCACCGCACAAGCGGTCGCTCGTGCACTGCGACTACCTGGTGTCGCTGGTGCACTTCCGCGCGTTCATGGCCACCCTGGGAAAGCCCGCGTTCAACTCCCGGATCGCGGCGTACGGCCATGATCGGATACGTCTGCGGGCACTGCTCTTCTCAGAACTGGAGCCGGGTTCGCTCGCACGCCCTGGTCTGGGCAGCATCCGGCAGGTGATCCCCGCCAGTCCGGCAGACCTCGTCGTCGGAGACCACGTCTACTTCTGGAACCACGCCGCGTACGACATCATCAACCGCACCGTCGGCAACGCCTGGCGCTTGGAGAACGCGGTCCTCGTCGAGCGCCGCGGCGGCCGCGACTACTTCCTCGGCCACGGGTCGGGCAAGCGGAGCGAAGCGCAGATGAAGGCCAAGCTGGCCAGGGAGTACAACGAGGTGGTGATGAGAGCGCTGGCGCTCAGACGGCGCGCAGAGCGGGGCAGCGCTTCAGCGCGCGTCGAGTTGCGCGACCGGTTCAAGGTCGTGGAGGACGCGGGGACGTGGTGGATCCGCGGCCGCAACCCCCTGCTCCAGGTCGACGTGAACGTGGAGTTGCGACGGCTGCGGCCCGCGGAGATGCCGGGTCTGTTCAACCCTCGCGACACCTCACAGATGTATCGAGTGCGACGCCCGATCGAGTCGAGCTGACCCCCACGACGACCGGTAGCGTCGGCGGCGTGTTGACAGTCGTCCCGATGACAGGCGCACACGCTGCCGACGTGCTGCGGATCTACCAGATCGGCCTGGACGGCGGTGACGCGACCTTCGAGACCGCCGTGCCGAGCTGGGAGGAGTGGAGCCGGGTCCGGCTGCCCGAGCACCGTTTCGTCGCGGTCCGCGACGGCGCCGCCGTGCTCGGCTGGATCGCGGTGTCGCCGGTCTCCGATCGCTGCGTGTACGCCGGAGTGGTCGAGCACAGCGTGTACGTCGACCCCGCGGCGCGCGGCCAGGGCGTCGGGCTGGCGCTGCTGCGGGCGTTGATCGAGTCCACCGAGCGGGCCGGCATCTGGACCATCCAGAGCGGCATCTTTCCCGAGAACACCGCCAGCCTGGCGCTGCACCAGAAGGCCGGGTTCCGGGTGGCGGGGGTGCGTGAGCGGATCGGCAAGCACCACGGTCGCTGGCGGGACGTGGTGCACCTGGAGCGCCGCAGCCCGCACATCCGCTAGGGCGACCAGAGGACCCCCGACGACTGCTATCAGTCACTCTGGTAAGTGATAGCATCATAGGCATGCGTCAGCTGATAGCCCGGATCGAAGACGACCTGCACGCGCGGCTGCGCGCCGAGGCCGCCGCGCAGGGGCGGTCCCTGAACTCCCTGGTCGCGGAGACTCTTGCGGCCGCGGTCGGGGTGCATGACCAGCGCCGGAGAATGCGCGAGCGGGCCAGAGCGACCGGAGTCCTGGTCGTGCCATCGGCGTCAGCGAGTCCACCTTCGCGGGAGCAGATGTTGCGCGCCAACCGCGGCTCCGGAAGCGCCCTGAGCGATGCGTTGGCCGACGAGCGCAGCCAGTCGTGACGCTCGTCTACGTCGACACCAGCGCCTTGGCGCGCGCCTACCTGGAGGACGAACCTGAGCATGCGGAGCTGAGCTGGCGGCTGTTGCATGGTGAAGAGCCGGTGGTGACCAGCGCGCTCACCCGGGTGGAACTGGCCAGCACCGCATGGGCGGCCGCACGAGCCGGTCGGGTCCGCCAGCCGGAACTCATCCTGGAACGTTTCGACGCGGACTGTGCTGACGACGGCCCGCTGACCTTGCTTCGCTTGGACTCCGACACGTGTCTGCCGCTGGCGTACCGGCTGGTGGGCGAACATCGCCTGCGCACCCTCGACGCGCTACACGTCGCGGTCGCGCTCACCACCGCCACGGACCTGGCCGCGGGCGAGCCGGTCAGCTTCCTCACCCGAGACAAGGATCAGGCGGCGGCAGCGCAGGCCGCCGGGTTGTCTCGCGCGTGACGGCGCCGCAGCCCCCACCTGGATTGTCGTAGGCGCCTGACAGGATCACGGGGTGCGATGGACCGTGATGGCATCCCCGATCGGCGACCTGCTGCTGGGCGCGGACGACGACGAGCTGTGCCGGTTGAGCTTCGGCGCGGGCCGGCCGCCCCGCGCGCCCCGGTCGGACGACGATCCGCTGTTACGCGCGGCCGTCGACCAGTTGGACAGGTACTTCCGAGGCGTGCTGATCAGGTTCACCCTGCCGCTGGCGCTGCGCGGCAGCGACTTCGAGCGCCGGGTGTGGGCGGCGCTGCGCCGCATTCCGTACGGCGAGACCCGCAGCTACGGCGACATCGCCAAGGCCGTGGGCGATCCTCAGGCGGCGCGCGCCGTCGGCATCGCGAACAACCACAACCCGGTGGCCGTGATCGTGCCGTGCCACCGGGTGATCGGCGCGGACGGCAAGCTCGTCGGGTACGGCGGCGGGCTCCATCGCAAGCGTCACCTGCTGTCGCTGGAAGCACGTGTCAGCATCGAGCGCGACTTCGCGAGCTGACTCCGTACCCAGAAAAAGATCTTGGGGTTCCGGCATGGCGCCAGAACCCCAAGATCACAAAGAGCGGCTCAGCGGTCGACCTCGCCGCGGATGAACTTCTCGACCAGGTCGCGCGCCTCGTTGTCGGCGTACTGTTCCGGCGGCGACTTCATCAGGTAGCTCGACGCCGACAGGATCGGCCCGCCGATGCCCCGGTCCAGGCCGATCCTCGCTGCCCGGATCGCGTCGATGATGATGCCGGCCGAGTTCGGCGAGTCCCACACTTCGAGCTTGAGCTCCGCGTTGAGCGGCACGTCCCCGAACGCGCGGCCTTCCAGGCGGATGTACGCCCACTTCCGGTCGTCCAGCCACGGCACGTGGTCGCTGGGGCCGATGTGGATGTCGCCCTTGGCCATCTCGTGCGGGATCTGGGAGGTCACCGACTGGGTCTTGGAGACCTTCTTGGAGACCAGCCGCTCCCGCTCCAACATGTTCATGAAGTCCATGTTGCCGCCGAAGTTGAGCTGGTACGTGCGCAGCAACTGGACCCCGCGGTCCTCGAAGAGCCGCGCCAGCACCCGGTGGATGATCGTGGCGCCGACCTGGGACTTGATGTCGTCGCCGATGATCGGCAGACCGGCCTCGGTGAACTTCGCGGCCCACGCCGGGTCGCTGGCGATGAACACAGGAAGGGCGTTCACGAACGCGCACCCCGCGGCGATCGCGCACTGCGCGTAGAACTTGCCGGCCTCCTCCGAGCCGACCGGCAGGTACGAGACCACCACGTCGACCTCGGCCGCGCGGAGCGCCGCGACCACATCGACGGCGGCTTCGTCGGACTCCCCGATGATCTCCTGGTAGTACTTGCCGAGCCCGTCGAGGGTCGGGCCGCGCTGCACCGTGACACCGGTCGGCGGCACGTCGCAGATCTTGACGGTGTTGTTCTCGCTGGCGGTGATCGCCTCGGCGAGATCCCGGCCCACCTTCTTGGCGTCGACGTCGAACGCGGCGACGAACTCCACGTCCCTGACGTGGTAGTCGCCGAACTCGACGTGCATCAGGCCGGGTACGCGATCAGCGGCGTCGGCGTCCTTGTAGTGCTCGACGCCCTGGACCAGCGACGAGGCGCAGTTGCCGACACCGACGATGGCGACGCGAACAGAACTGCGAACGGAACCCATCGCGAGTGCCTCCTTCGTGTTCATCGCCGCTCCGACCCGCGTTCCGGTGAGTCAGAACGGCTCGGGGTGGGAGTGACGTTCATGTGGGGTGATCTTCATTGGGGTGATCTTCAGTGGCGCGGGCCGGGCCGGCAGCGCCCCGCCGCGCGCGCGGCAGAGATCCGGGCTCGACGACGGTCACAGTCGGGGGCTGCCCGTCCCGTTCGGAGGCGATGAGCTCCTCCAGCCAGCGGACCTCGCGATCGCACGCTTCGAGTCCGTGACGTTGCAGTTCGAGGGTGTACGCGTCCAGCCGCTCAGCCGCGCGGGTCAGCGTGTTCCGCAGCCCTTCCCGCCGCTCCTCCACCCGGCGCCGCCGGCCCTCCAGGATCCGCAGGCGGGTCGCCTGGTCGGTGCGGGAGAAGAACGCGAAGTGCACACCGAAACCCGGGTCGTCGTACGTCTCGGGGCCGGTCTGCGCGAGCAGGTTCTGGAACCGCTCCTTGCCTTCGGCGGTGAGGCGGTACACCACCTTGCCGCGGCGGCCGGTGAGCGGCGGAGCGGTGCTCGCCGGGTCTGGCGCCTCCTCGGCGATCCACCCGGCTTCCCGCATCCGGCGCAGGGTCGGGTAGAGCGAGCCGTAGCTGATCGCGGCGCGCACCGCGCCCAACATCGTGGTGAGCCGCTTGCGCAGCTCGTACCCGTGCATCGGGGTTTCGTGCAGCAGTCCGAGGATGGCGAGTTCGAACATGCGGCACGCCCTCCCCTCCTGTGAAACGTCTCCCGGCGTAGTGTCGGGCCGATAGGTCGGTCGATGTATCGGGCCGATACATCGACACTCTAGAACCGCTGTGGCCGCACGGCAACGTGACCAATCCCGCATCCGGCCGTCCTGCGCCCGACGGGTGTCGACGAGCCGGGCCAACGCGTACCCTCGTGGCGTGCGCACTCAGCGGCAGGTCGTTGATTACTCGCTCCAGAGGCGGGCGCTGCTGCGTGAGGTTTACCGGGGTCGGATGGGCTTGTACGAGGTGTGCGACGCCTCGCCGTACCTGAAGACCGCCGCCAAGTACCACGGTGAAATCAGCGATGATCCGTGCCCGATCTGCCACCGGGACCAGCTCTGGCGCGTGCACTACATATATGGCGACGAGCTGCGGCACGCCGCCGGGCAAGCACGGAGTAGGACGGAGCTGCCGGTGCTCGCGATGACGTACCGGGAGTTTCAGGTGTTCGTCGTCGAGGTGTGCCTTGGCTGCGACTGGAACCACCTGGTCGAGCAGTACCGGCTCGGCCGGGACGGCCTGGCTGATCGCGACGCGGCGCGCCGCGAGGCCGCCGAGTGACATTTGCGAAGCGCGGCCGAGGCGGTAGCCTCGCACCGCGGTCGTGTCCCACGCACGGCATCCTGACAGCTCGCACGCATACGTACCGGGCGGTGAACCCACTGCCCCCGACCGGCATGGTGTAGCGATGACCGATCCATATCGTGACTCGGGCCGGCGCTCCGCTGGTGACTACGGGTCCGATTACTCGTACGGCGCGCCTTACTCCAATAGCACTGCCCGGGGAGGACGCCGCCGCGCTGCGGACGCCGACGCCGACCTGGACGGCTTCCTCTCCGGGCTCTCCGGCGGCGGCTCAGGCGGCCGCGCTCCGGTGGGCCGAGCGTCCGTGGGACGCCGGTCCGGCGGCCGCGACTCCTACGACTCCTACGGTTCCTCCGGGGGCGCGGCAGCGGGCCGGGCGTCCGTCGGCCGGGCCCCGGCGGGACGCGCCGCTGTCGGCAGCGCGTCGGTGAGTGGCGCCGGCGCCGCGAGTGGCCGGGCACGGGTGCGCCCCGGCTCGCCGTACGACGACCCGTACGGCCCCGGCCCGGGTGGCCCCGGCGGTCCGTACGGTCCTCGCGGTCCGTACGGACCGGGCGACGGGCGGCCCGGGAGACGGCGCGCGGACCGGCATCGTCGCAGCGAGGGCGAGCGGGCCAGGAAGCGCAGGCGACGCCAGAAGCTCGCCGCGATCATCGCGGTGTCCGTGATGCTCCTGGGATTCGTGGTCCTGGCCGGCACGTACTACGTGGTCAACGTCCCCACCCCGGACCAGTTGGCGGGGATGAGCCAGAACTCCAAGATCCTGTTCTCCGACGGCAAGAGCACGATGGCGAAGGTCGGCGACGAGAACCGGAAAGTCGTCAACATCAAGGAGATCCCGAAGCACGTCCGACGCGCCGTGGTGACGGCCGAGGACCGTAGTTTCTACGAGAACTCCGGCGTCGACGTCAGAGGCATCATGCGGGCGGCGTGGAACAACCTCACCGACGACGACACCGAGGGCGCATCCACGATCACCCAGCAGTACGCCCGCAACGCCGCGAACCTGGACCGCGGCCAGTCGTACACCCGCAAGGTGCGCGAGATGGCGATGGCGGTGAAACTGAACCGGCAGTACGGCAAGGACAAGATCCTTGAGATGTACCTGAACACCATCTACTTCGGACGTAACGCGAACGGCATCGGGGCCGCCGCCGAGGCCTACTTCGGCAAGTCCGTCGAGAAGCTGACCGTCGAGGAAGGCGCGCTGCTCGCCTCTGTGATCAAGAACCCGCACGGGTACGACCCGGCGAACACCGGTCCGGAACGCGCCCAGTCGCGGATGCGGTGGGTGCTCAAGGGCATGGTCGACATGAAGTGGCTCGAGGCGGAGCAGGCCGCCGAGGCCGAGCTCCCGAAGACCCAGGATCCGAAGAAGGCCACCGGCGCGCAGTACGGATTGGACAAGCCGACCGGCGCCGTCGTGAAGTACGTGGAGCGGGAACTCGAGGCAATGGGGATCACCCCCAAGCAGCTGCGCGAGAACGGGTACACCGTCCAGACCACGATCGACAAGAAGATGCAGAAGGCCGCGGAGGACGCTGCCCATAAAATCCTCAAGGGCCAGAGCAAGAAGCTGGCCAGCGCCCTGGTCGCAGTCGAGCCTGGCACCGGCAAGGTGAAGGCGTACTACGGCGGAGACAAAGGCGCGGGCTGGGACAACGCGTCCGCCCACCATCAGCCGGGATCCTCGCTCAAGGCGTACGTGCTCGCCGCCGCGATCGAGGACGGCACCTCGGTGCGGTCGTACTGGGACGGCTCGTCGCCGCAGGAGTTCCCGGACCGGGAGCGGCCGCTGCGCAACTCCGACAACAACAACCAGTGCAAGCGCTGCACCCTGGAACGCGCGACCGTGCTGTCGCTGAACACCACGTACTACGCGCTCACCTCAAAAGTCGGCAAGGACAAGGTGATCGAGCTGGCCAGCAAGGCCGGCATCCGCTCCATGAGCTGGCCCAACGACGAGGGCGAGTACGAGAAGATCGACCTGACCCAGGACCCGGCCGCGGCGTCTAAGAAGTTCAGCAACGAGGTCGGCATCGGCCAGTACCCGATCTCGGTCCTCGACAACGCCAGCGGATTCGCCACCTTCGCCGCGGAAGGCACCGCCGCCAAGACGCACTTCGTCACCAAGGTCATGCAGGACGACCAGGTCATCAAGGAGACCGAGATCCAGACCCAGCAGGCGTTCAAGCCGGAGACCGCCGCCGACGCCAGCGCCGTCATGCGCAAGGTGGTCAGCTCCGGCAGCGACGACCTCTTCGACGGCCGTCCCTCCGCCGGCAAGACCGGCACCTGGCAGTACGGAAACACCGAGCACAACGCCCACGCCTGGATGGCGGGCTACACGCCGCAGTTGGCCGCGGCGGTGTGGATGGGGCGCAGCGGCGAGGAAGGCGCCATCCGGACCAAGGAGGGCGCGAAGATCTACGGATCCGGCCTGCCCGCCGACATCTGGAAGACCTTCATGAGCAAGGTCCACAAGGGCAAGCAGGTCAAGCAGTTCCCGAAGCCGCAGTACCTCGGCGACGTGGGCGCCGGCAACAAGGAGTCGCCCTCCCCGTCCCCGGAGCCGACGGAGAGCAAGAAGCCCGGCGACGCCCCCCCGACCAAGCCCGGCGACGAGTACCCCACAGGTGAGCCGACCACCGAGCCCACTAAGTGCAGGGGTCCGTTCTGTCCGCCCGACGAGACCGGCGACGGCGGCGAGACCGGCGACGGGTGACCTCGCCTCAAGATCCGGATCATTGGGCGCTGACGCAGACCGATCGGTAGACCGGGGCAGTCTTCGCGTCCACGGGCGGTAAGGCAGACTGCTGCTGCATGACGCAGCGGATCGGGGAGGGTCTCGGCGTGGTGGACCGGCCGTCACACAGCGACGCCATCGTGCGGGGCTTGTCCGAGTCGATCGGAGGGCCGCTCGGCGAGCACGCCGCCACGCCGCGGCGCGCGTTCTGGACCCCAGTGCGGGTCGTGCTCGCGCTGGCCGTGCTGGTGCTCGCGGCGCACTGGATCCAGAAGTCGCCCTGCCAGGACGGCTCCTGGGCGGACCTCAAGCAGTACAAGCAGTTCTGCTACACCGACGTGCTCGCCCTCTACTACGCCGAGCACCTGCACGAGGGCAAGGTGCCGTACGCCGGGCACCCCGTCGAGTACCCGGTGCTGACCGGCGCGATGATGGGCGTGATCGGCCTGCCGGTGCACGCGCTCGGCCAGGCCCTCGGCTCCGACGGCCAGTCGGGGATCAACGAAGCCCAGTGGTTCTACAACGCCAACGCGTTGGCGCTCGGGATCCTCGCTGTCGCCGCGATCGGCGCGATCCTGGCGATGCGGCGCGCCAGACCCTGGGACGCCGCGATGGTCGCCCTGGCTCCCGGCGTCTTCGTCTCCGCCACGGTCAACTGGGATCTGCTCGTCGTCGCGTTGACCACGTTCGCGCTGTACGCCTGGTCCCGCCGCGCCCCCGCCTTCGCTGGAATCCTCCTCGGTCTGGCCGTGGCCGCGAAGTTCTATCCGTTGCTGCTGCTCGGGCCGATGGTCCTGCTCGGCCTGCGCGCCAATCGGCTGGTCCACGTGGCGACCACGGCCGGTGCCGCCGCCGCGACCTGGCTGGTGGTGAACGCCCCGGTCGCGGCGCTGTGGTGGGAGTCCTGGACCCGCTTCTTCCGCCTCAGCTCCGAGCGCGGCGTGGACTGGGGCACGTTGTGGTACGTCGGCGCGCACTTCCCGACCGGCGGCGACCGGTCCGGGTTCGACCTGTTCCACTGGCTGGCCGCCGACCCGTCCCGGCTCAACAAGGCCTGGGTGCTCCTTTTCGTCCTCTGCTGCGCCGGGATCGCGCTGTTGACCTTCATGGCGCCGCGGCGACCCCGCCTGGCGCAGCTCGCCTTCCTGGTGGTGGCCTGCTTCCTGCTGGTCAACAAGGTGTGGTCGCAGCAGTTCGTGCTCTGGCTGATCCCGCTCGCCGTGCTGGCGAGGCCGAGGTGGGGCGCGTTCCTCGCGTGGCAGGTCGCCGAGGTGTGCTACTTCCTCACCTTCTACGGCACGTTGATCATGGCCAGCGGCGGAGACGAGGTGTTCCCGGGCTGGGTGTTCGTGCTGACGTCGGTGGCGCGATGGCTGACTGTGGCGGCGCTGGTGGTGTTCGTGGCGTCAGAGGTGCTCGCGCCAGAGCATGACGTGGTACGCGCGAAAGGCGCCGACGATCCGGAGGGCGGCGTGTTCGACGGCGCTCGGGACGCCGCCTGGTTGTCGTCGCTCCCCTGGACCCCACGCCCCCGCCAGCTCCCGATCCCCTGAGCCGGGGCCGGGGCGGCGGGGTGGGCCTCAGTTGAGGGTGTACATCACCGTGTTGCCGGCTTCCCTGCGGGTGATGCTGGCGTCCGTCACCGGAGCGTCCGCCGTGGCCTCCCACGGAGTGCCGGCGACCGCGTCGCGCCGCACGATCACCGTCTTGATCCCCAGCTCGCGCAGATAGTCCACGCTCTCCGGGGCCGGGAAGCTCTTCGCGTGCTCGCGGATCTCGTCCTGCTTGCGCGGGGTGAAGCCGCTGCCG
>WHSM01000111.1 GCA_009380105.1 Micromonosporaceae bacterium | reverse complement strand
TCGTCGGCGAGCTCAGCGAACAAGGCGTCCTGCAGCCCACCCGGCGGAGCTTCTCCCACACGTTCGAGGTGCGCTACCAGCAGACTGCGGAAGGCCTGGTCTGGCTGGTCGCCGAGCCGCCGACAGGGTACGTGATCTCGGAGGACGCGCTGGAGGAGCGGTTCGACGTGCTGCCGCTCTACTTCGTCAACCAGCACTCCACGTCGTCTCTGGTGCCGGACGTCCGGTACGTCCCCAAATCGATCGAGTGGCGCAAGCAGCGCAACCTCCTGGTCGAGTGGTTGCTGCAGGGCCCGGCGTCGTGGTTGCACGGCGTGGCGCTGCGCGGCTTCCCGGACGGGACCAAGCGGCGCGGCAACGTCTACGCCGAGCGAGACGAACGCGTCGTGGTCAGCCTGTCGAGTGAGGCGGAGGGGCACGCCCGCCCGACGCTCATGTTCGCCCAGTTGGCGTGGACGCTGCGCCCTCGCATGCGCGGGCGTCTGGAGGTGCGCATCGATGAGCGCCCGATCCGGTACGACGGTCGGCTGAGCCAGGCGCGGGACGAGTTCTTCAGTTTCAACGCGATCGCGGCGCGGTCGGCGGGCGAGGCGTACATGGTGAGCTCCGAGGGTCAGGTGGAGGCGGTGCCGTCCCGTTCCGGCCGTGACCGGCTGCCGGCGGTGCTCGACGATGCTGAGGTCAAGGGGGTGGACAGCGCCGCGGCGACCCGCGCCGGGGACCTCGCCGCGCTGGTCCGGTGGCACAGGCGCAAGCAGTCGCTGTGGGTGGGCCAGCGGGCCAACGTCAAGGTCGCCTATCAACGGGTGACCGGGCTGCCCACCACGGACACCATGAGCGAGCCGGTCTGGGCGGGCGGCAGCAAGCCGCGGTCGCTGCTGGTGGCCGCCGATGGCGATCTCTACGGGGTCGACCTCGCCACGTTGCAGGCGGGCAAGGTGCAGTTGCCGAAGGGCCTGGGGCCGGTGCGCTCGGTCTCGGTGGCCCCGGACGGCTATCGGCTCGCGCTGGTGGCGGGCGGGCGTGTGCACCTGGGGGCGTTGTCGTCGCGTCGGAAAAGGTTGCAGGTGTCGGCGTCGTACCAGGTGACCCACGCGCTGCGCGGCGTGGTGGATGTGGCGTGGAGCCGGGAGAACCACCTGGTCGTGGCCGGAGTCGGAGCCAGCGGCGGTGGCCTCTGGGAGGTCAGCATCGACGGCGTGAGCCTTCATCAGGTGGAGACGCCGACGGGCGACACTCCGGACTCTGTCGCCGGCTATCCGGAGGTGGCGATGGAGGTCGACCGGCGGGGCAAGGTGCTCATCGAACAGGGCGGGCGGGTGTACGAGATCTACTCCAGCCGGTTCGGCAACCCGGGCAACGCTCCCAGCCCGCCGCAGGGTGGAGCGCCCTTCTACTCGATCTGACTGGCGATGGTGGTTCGGGTCTGACACCGGTGTTGTCCACAGACCAGGTTCCGCGGTTGGCAGAGTAGGCCCACTGCCGACCTGACTTTTCCACAAGCCAACCGGCCGTGAGTTGGCGCCGTCGTGACGCTGCGCCAATCTGTCGGCATGCGGTTGCTGTCGACGCTGGCGGATCTGGCCCTGCCCGCTCCGTGTCCCGGATGCTGGCGTACGCGCGAGTGGCGAGCCCCGCTCTGCGGTGACTGCACGGCCGAGTTGGCCGCCGCGGCGCCGCGCCCGGTGCGGCCGGATCCGCCACCACGCGACCTGCCTCCCTGCCATGCGATCGGCGCCTACCACGGCGTGCTTCGAGAGTTGATCAACGCGTGCAAGGAGCGTGGCCGGCACGGGTTGGTGACGCCGCTGGGTGAGCGGCTCGCGGCGTCGGTCGCGGCGGCGGCGCCGGGCGAGCGCCCGCTGGTGCTGGTCCCAGCGCCAGCCACCGCCCGGGCGGCGCGTCGACGCCGTGGCGACCACATGGTGTCACTGTCGCGCGCGGCCGTCGCCCGGCTCCGTTCGGCCGGCCGCCGAGCCGCGGTGGTGCGGGGCCTGCACTCGGCGCCCCGGCCGGACTCCGCGGGTCTCGGCGCCGCCGATCGGGCCGCGGCGGCCCGCGCGACGCTGAGCGCGCGCTCCGGCGTGGCCCGCGTCGTCGCCGATCTGACCACGATGTGGGATGTGGCCCCAAAGTCGGCGGGACGCGCCGTCAAATCACCGATTTTCGGCACGCCGTCGGTCGTCGTGGTGGACGATGTGGTGACCACCGGGGCCACCATCGCAGCTGCCTGTCAGGTGCTCGCTCAGGCCGGCGTCCACGTCGACGCGGCGGCGGTTCTCGCCGCCACGCAGCGTCGATCTCGGCGCCCGGCGTAGCGCGCTCCCTGGCATTCGGCCCGGAATCCTCGAGCGTCGCACCAGATGCCGCGACGGGGGTGACGGGACGGCGGATGGGGGTTAGCGTCGGTGTCAGTAGCGCTTTCTCCTCGCGGAAGGAGGTTTACCCCGTTTTCGAGGTCGGTCCCGCCTCCACCCGGCACAGTCCGTGAGGCGAGCGATCGACGATCTCCAGGGCAGATAGCCCTGTGACCCTCAGTGACGACCGTTGCGGGAGGTCCGGCGTGGAAATCGTCGTTAAGGGCAGGAACGTCGAAGTGCCCGATCACTATCGGGTGCATGTCTCCGACAAGTTGCGGAAGATCGAACGTTACGACCACAAGATCATCCGTCTGGAAGTCGAACTCTTTCACGAACGCAATCGCCGCCAAGTCGACCATTGCCAACGCGTCGAGCTCACCTGCTACTCCCGAGGGCCGGTGGTGCGAGCGGAAGCCTGCGCCAAGGACTTCTACGCCGCTCTCGACGCGGCAGTCAGCAAGCTGGACACCCGGCTCCGCAAGGCCGCGGACCGTCGCCGGGTGCACCACGGCCGACACACCCCCATCTCAGTGGCCGCCGCGACCGCTGCGCTCGCCACCCTGGGCGAGCCGCCGTCGGCGAACGGCAGCTCCGGGCCGGCGTATGCCGCCGCCGAGTTGGACACGGACGAAGGTCCAGGCCGGATCGTGCGGGACAAGGAGCACGCCGCCGAGCCGATGACCATAGACGACGCTCTGTTCGAGATGGAGCTGGTGGGGCACGACTTCTACCTGTTCCTCGACAAGGATTCCCACCGTCCGAGCGTGGTGTACCGCCGCGAGGGCTACGACTACGGCGTCATCCGCCTCGCCGGGCCCAGCGTCGGCTCGTAGAGGTCGCGCACGACAATCCACCGGTCGGCCGCGTTCCGCGTGCCGTTGGCCGGCTGCGCCACACGCACGCGCAGCCGGCTGCGGACAGGCGCGGTAGCGTCGAAGCATGACCACCACGCAGTTCACCCGCGAGACGGGCGCCAGAGGCCAGTGGGTACGCCAGCCCAACCACTTCACCGACCGCGTCGCCGCCGACTCGGCGGCGCAACCCGGTCAGGGGCCCGACGAGCACGGCCGCTGGCCGGTCGAGCCGGGGCGCTACCGGCTCGTGGTGTCGCTCGCGTGCCCGTGGGCGCACCGGTCGGTGATCGTGCGGCGGCTGCTGGGCCTGGAGGACGCGATCTCGCTCGCGGTGGTCGACCCGATCCGGGACGAGCGCGGCTGGCGGTTCACGCTGGACGAAGGCGGCCGCGACCCGGTGCTGGGCATCGAGTTCCTCGCCGACGCGTACCGGGCGACCGACCCCGACTATGAGGGGCGCGTGACGGTGCCCAGCGTCATCGACATCGTCACCGGCCGGGTGGTGACCAACGACTACCCGCAGATCAGCCTCGACCTGTCCACCGAGTGGCGGGCCCACCACGCGCCGGGCGCGCCGGGCCTCTGCCCGGAGCCGCTGCGGGCCGAGATGGACCAGGTGATGGGGGAGATCTACGCCGACGTCAACAACGGCGTGTACGCATGCGGCTTCGCCGCGTCCCAGGAGGCGTACGAGGGGGCGTACCGGCGGCTGTTCGACCGGCTGGACGCGCTGGAGACGCGGCTGGCTGACCGGCGCTATCTCATGGGCGACGCGATCACCGAGGCCGACGTGCGGCTGTTCACCACCCTGGTGCGCTTCGACGCGGTCTACCACGGGCACTTCAAGTGCAACCGCAACAAGCTCACCGAGCTGCCGGTGCTCTGGGCGTACGCCCGGGATCTCTACCAGACGCCGGGGTTCGGCGAGACCGTCGACTTCGACCAGATCAAGCGGCACTACTACGCCACCCATGAGAAGATCAACCCGGCCAGGATCGTCCCACTAGGCCCCGACCTGTCGACCTGGACCACACCCCACGGCCGCGCATCGCTGTAGTGATCATCGCGATGGGGGGTCAGAGGTCGGTGCGCAGCAGTGAGCCGACCCAGGTGTCCTTTCGCGCGCCGCGGTGCGCCAATGCCGCCCGCTGGACGCCTTCCACCGTGAAGCCGGCCTTCTCCGCCACCCGCCGTGAGGCGAGGTTGCCTACCTGGGCCCGCCACTCGATCCGCGCCAGGCCGAATGCTGAGAAACTCCACTCGCACATCGCGCGCAGCGCGGCCGTGGCGTAACCCTTGTCGCGCATGCCGGGCGCCATCAGGTACCCGACATCGGCCGCGTCCGGATCGGCGGAGGACAGCCGCAGGTCCATGGATCCGCAGTACGTGTCCGAGGCGTCGTACACCCCGAACAGCGCGCCTGTGCCCGCGGCCCAGTGGTCCGCGATGAACGTGAGGAACCACTCGGCGTTGGCACGGTCGTACGGATCCGGCACCGAGGTCCACCTGACTGCCTCCGGGTCGCGGCACATGGCGACCATCGCGTCGATGTCCCGGTACGAGGAGCGACGCAGCGTGATCGGCCCGCCCGGCGCCTGCGTCCGCAACACCGGCGGATCGCCGCCGAAGAACTTCGCTCGGCGTACCACCGCGGAGTCCGGGACCGGCGGCTCGGCAGCAAGGTCGGACGGCAGCAGCGAGCCGAGCCAGCCCTCGTCTATTTCTCCCGGCTTCGTGTCGGCCAGCCGCAGCCGGCCTTCGATCCGGAACCCGGTCCGCAGCGCCGCGAGGCGGGACGCGTGGTTGCCGAGCATCGCCTGCCACACCAGGCGGCGCAGCTCCAGCTCCTTGAAAGCCCACTCGGCGATCGTCCTGCTGGAGCGGGCGGCGACGCCGCGCCCGCGCGCCCACGGCGCGGTCCAGTAGCCGATCTCCGCCGAAGCGCGCAGCCGGTCGATGCTGACCAGTCCGTTCGAGCCGAGCAACTCCCCGGTCGCAGCGTCGAAGACCCCGAACAGGGCCGCCGAGCCGTCGGCCCAGCGCTGCTCGCTCAGCACGCCGGTGAAGCGCTCGGCGTGCTGCAGCAGGTAAGGCTTCGGCACGGTGGTCCAGCGTTGGATCTCGGGATCCTGGCAGGCCCGTCGCATCGCCGGGGCGTCGTCAGCTCGCCAGGGGCGCAGCAGGAGGTCGCCGTCGGCCAGTTCAACAGGATCCATCGCCACAGCTTCCCGTGTGGCGGGTGGGCAGGGAAATCAAATTGCCGTCAAACGTGCGACAGTCGCGCCATCGGCGGCGACGAGGGACACTACCGGTAGCACGAATCAGAGGAGGCGCGGTGACAGAGCGTGATACCGACACCGGCGCTGGCTCCGAAGCGGCCGAGTCGGACGCCGAGCACGTCCGTCCCCATCGGAGCCGGACCGGGCAGGCCGCGGGGGACTGGCTGAAACGCACCACGTCCAAGGCGCGGCTCCTGCTCGCGAAGACGATCTGGATTCTCGCCCTGCTGGCCGCGCTGCTGCTCGGGCTCGGCGCGCTGCTTATCGCGCTCAAGGCCAACCCCGACAACGTGCTGGTCGCGACGGCCGTCGGCGCCGCGGAGTGGCTGGACGGGCCGTTCGCGGACGTGTTCAGGCTCGAGAGCAAGGCGCGGGAGGCGCTGGTCAACTGGGGCCTGGCGGCTGTCGCGTATCTGATCGCCGGCGGTATCCTTGCCCGCCTGGTCCGGCCCTGACAGCCGCCCCGGGTCCGCCCTGACAACCGCCCCGGTTGCCACAGGTGTGCCCGACCTGACATATCAGGGGGGTTGCCGCATACCATGGCGGGCGAAGACTTTCAGTGGGGAGCGCTGACCCGTGTCGATTTTCGAGAAACTCCTGCGTGCCGGCGAAGGTCGCCAGGTGCGCAGGCTCAAGGCAATCGCCGATGCCTGCAGCTCGATCGAGGACAAGTACACCGACTTGACCGACGCCGAGTTGCGTGAGCTGACCGATCAGTACAAGGAGCGGCACGAAGACGGCGACACGCTCGATGACCTGCTGCCGGAGGCGTTCGCGACCGCTCGCGAGGCGGCCGACCGAGTGCTGGGTCAGCGGCCCTTCGACGTGCAGATGATGGGCGGCGCGGCACTGCACTTCGGCAACATCGCCGAGATGAAGACCGGTGAGGGCAAGACCCTCACGAGCACGCTCCCCGCGTACCTGAACGCGATCAGCGGCAAGGGCGTCCACATCGTCACGGTCAACGACTACCTGGCCCAGCGCGACGCCGAGTGGATGGGGCAGATCCACCGGTTCCTCGGGCTCACCGTCGGCACCATCCTGCCGAACCAGCCGTCCGAGGTGCATCGCAAGTCGTACGAGTGCGACATCACGTACGGCACCAACAACGAGTTCGGCTTCGACTATCTGCGCGACAACATGGCCGACAGCGCCGATGCCCTGATGCAGCGCAACCACCACTTCGCGATCGTCGACGAGGTGGACTCGATCCTGGTGGACGAGGCTCGTACCCCCCTGATCATCTCCGGCCCGGCCGAGCACTCCGCTCGTTGGTACGAGGAGTTCGCGCGCGTGCTCCGCAGGCTGAAGCGCGGCCAGGACTACGAGGTCGACGAGGCCAAGCGCACCATCGCGGTCTCCGAGCGCGGCATCGCCAAGGTGGAGGACTGGCTCGGCATCGAGAACCTCTACGAGTCGGTGAACACCCCGCTGGTCGGCTACCTGAACAACGCCGTGAAGGTGAAGGAGCTGTTCAAGAAGGACAAGGACTACATCGTCCAGGACGGCGAGGTCCTGATCGTCGACGAGTTCACCGGCCGGATCCTGCACGGCCGCCGCTACAGCGAAGGCATGCACCAGGCCATCGAGGCCAAAGAGGGCGTGGCGATCAAGCAGGAGAACCAGACTCTCGCCACGATCACCCTGCAGAACTACTTCCGGATGTACGACAAGCTGTCCGGGATGACGGGCACCGCGCAGACCGAGGCGGCCGAGTTCAACAAGGTCTACCAGGTCGGTGTGGTCACGATCCCGACCCACCGCCCGATGATCCGGGCCGACCACTCCGACGTGGTGTACAAGACCGAGCAGGCGAAGTTCGAGGCCGTGGTCGAGGACATCGTCGAGCGGAACGAGCAGGGCCAGCCGATCCTCGTCGGCACCACCAGCGTGGAGAACAGCGAGCTGCTCGCCGGCATGCTGAAGCGCCGCGGCGTCAAGGCCGAGGTGCTCAACGCCAAGCACCACGCGCGGGAGGCGGAGATCATCGCTCAGGCCGGCCGCAGGGGCTCGGTCACGGTCGCGACGAACATGGCCGGTCGAGGCACCGACATCCTGCTCGGCGGCAACCCCGAGTTCCTCGCCGCTGCGGATCTGCGGCAGCAGGGTTTCTCCGAGGAGGAGGATCCGGACGCGTACGGCGAAGGCTGGGAGGACGCCCTCAAGCGCGCCAAGTCAGCGTGCGAGGAGGAAGCCGAGGAGGTCATCGCCGTCGGCGGCCTGTACGTGCTCGGCACGGAGCGGCACGAGTCGCGCCGGATCGACAACCAGCTGCGAGGCCGCTCCGGCCGTCAGGGCGACCCGGGCGAGTCCCGGTTCTACCTGTCGCTGCAGGACGAGCTGATGCGCCGCTTCAACGCCGCGGCGGTGCAGGCCGTGATGGACCGGCTGAACATCCCGGACGACGTGCCGATCGAGTCCAAGCTGGTCACCCGGCAGATCAAGGGCGCCCAGACCCAGATCGAGCAGCAGAACGGCGAGATCCGTAAGAACGTCCTCAAGTTCGACGAGGTGCTCAACCAGCAGCGCAAGGTGATCTACGGCGAGCGCAAGCTGGTCCTCGACGGCGAGGATGTGCACGACCAGATCACCCACATGATCGATGACGTCGTGTCCGCGTACGTCACCGGCGCGACCAGCGAGGGGTACGCCGAGGACTGGGATCTCGACCAGCTCTGGGACGCGCTCAAGCAGCTCTACCCGATCTCGCTCACCGTCGAAGAGATCGAGGAGGAGGCCGGCGGCCAGGAGGCGCTGGACTCCGAGTTCATGATCGAGCAGATCAAGGAAGACGCGTTCGCCGCGTACGGCCGGCGCGAGGATGAGCTGGGCAAAGAGGCGCTCCGCGAGCTGGAGCGCATCGTCCTGCTGCAGGTCATCGACCGCAAGTGGCGCGAGCACCTCTACGAGATGGACTACCTCAAGGAGGGCATCAACCTCCGGGCGTACGCGCAGCGCGACCCCGTGGTGGAGTACCAGCGCGAGGGCTTCGACATGTTCGCCACGATGCTGGAGGGCATCAAGGAGGAGACGGTCCGGTTCCTCTTCCACGTCGATGTCCGGGTCGAGGAGGAGGCCGAGGCGGTACGCCCGGCGCTGCTCGTCAAGGGCCTGAGCGCAGCCCGTCAGCCGCGGCAGCTGGAGTACTCGGCGCCGAGCATCGACGGTGAGGCCGGCAGCGGCATGCCGACGGTGATGGAGGAGGAGGCGCCGGCGCTGGGCATCGGCGACCGTCGCGACACCCGCGACCGGCGTGACAGCCAGGACCGGCGCGCCTCGGCTCGCAAGTCCGCCCCGGGCACGGCCCGCAAGGCCGGCCCGGCATCGGCCACGGCCGCCGGGGACCGCAAGGCGACCTCGGGTCAGGCGACGGGAAGCACTCCGAGTCGTAACGCGCCCTGCTGGTGCGGCTCCGGCAAGAAGTACAAGCGCTGCCACGGCGGCCCAGGCGCCAAGTGAGCGAGCGGCCGGCCAGTGATCGGCCGGCCGCCCCGCCTCTGCCACGTACTCGATCTCGAACGGCACCGGCCCCAGCCGGCGCCAGCGTGGTCAGGCACGTGCTGCTCGTAGAACTGCGTCATGGTGTTGTGGCGACCTCGAAGCAGATAAGAAGGAATATTTCAACTGTTTGCATCGTGATGGTAACCTCCTTCGCTACATCGGTTCTTATCAGCGTGTCGAGTTCCGTGAAGCGGGAGGGGTCGCCATGTGCGGGTCTTGCAATGTGGAGATGTTCCACCAGGAGGAAGAGCCCCCGTCATCGGCGACGCTGACGCGGCGTGGTCTACTCGCCACCGTGGGGTTGGGGGTGGTCGGCGCCTCGGTGCTGGGAGCCACGTCAACGGCGCACGCCGCGACGTTGAAGAACGCCCATTGGTGCAACCCGGCATTGGGCTACTTCCCGACTGGCGGCTACTACGGAGCTCCGCGCAGCGGCGGCCCGCACGCCGGTCAGGACATCACGAACTCGACCGGCACTGCGATCTACGCCGCGGCCGGGGGGACCGTGATCCGGCGACAGTGGGGCGGTGGCTTGTCTGGTCGTAGCGGCTACGGCATCGTCATTTCCCACGGAAGCGGCTACTACACCTATTACGGCCACCTCAGCGTGTACCGGGTCAGCCTCAACCAGACGGTCAGCGTCGGTCAGCGCATCGCCGACATGGGCGCGACGGGCAACGTGACCGGCCCGCACCTGCACTTCGAGACCCACTACAGCTACCTAGGTAACACCACCAACCCGGTGACCTTCATGTCTGCCCGCGGCGTTGATCTCGGCGGCGGCTGGTCGACCGTCGACCCTGGCGCCAGCGGGGCGACCGTCAAGGTGATCCAGCACCTGCTCAACCAGCGGGGCTACGGACTCTACGTCGACGGTTCCTATGGCTCGGTGACCACCGACGCGGTGAAGCGATTCCAGTCCTCCAAGGGCCTGTATGCGGATGGCCAGGTCGGGCCGAAGACATGGCCCTACCTGATCTACACCCTCCGCCAGGGGCACTCCGGCCACCACGTCCGGGGTCTGCAGGTCGCGCTGAACAAGCACAGCGCGGGCCTGGTGGTAGACGGCGGCTTCGGCTCCGCGACGGACCGCGCCGTGCGCTCGTATCAGAGCGTCAACAGGCTGTACGTCGACGGCGTCACCGGCGCCATCACCTGGCGGGCCCTGGTCGGCTAGCCGACGAACTCCAACGCGGTGCAGGTCCACCGTCGGCCCTCGCGCTCCAGCCGCATCGCTGCCGCGCGCACCTGCTCGCCGCGGCTCAACACGACCGCCACCTCCACGACACCTGGGGCGGGCTCACTGGTCCGGAGCCTCCGAGCGGTGATCGACACGGGTCGGCCATGGGGCGAGGCCGGCGCAGCCCGCATCGTGAGCCCTTGTCGTCCGGCAGGCCACCAGTCCCGGCCTCGTAGCGCGAACGCCCGGCGGATGCTCCGGAATGTCCTGGTGCTGGTGTGCGGCAGCAGGTGACGGAGCGGCCGTCTCCCGTTGAGCACCTCGACGTAGATGTCTACGAACTGCTTGATCGCGAGCGGGACATCGTCCGCCATCGCCTGCCACCCCGTGTGTCGCGGCCGCGCCGGACCCGGCCTGGCGGCCTCCGCGGCCTTGTGATCTGGCCAACCGGCGAGCGGATGGAGCCCCGGGCGTCCCCAGTCCAGCGGCAACTCCATGTCGCAAGGACCCGCCTGCGGGCCGGGACGCGTGGCGTCGCGGGCTGGGGCCGGGCGCTCGTCGTCGTACGGCGGCTCCAGATCCGGGGTCGGGCGCAGTCGCACGGGAGCCCGGGCGGTGTCAACCACTGCGGCGGTCATTGCTGCCTCCTCCACGCGAGCCCTGGTGCGGGAGCCGCGTTGCTTGCGGATGCCTTCATTTGCTTACGTTTGCCTGCGTTCGTTTGTACAGAGTCGATGCAAGTAGCGTCAAGACACTTGCGTTTGCCTGTGTTTGCCTTCAGAAGGTCTACGCGGCCGGGATCACTGCATACCGGGTTAAAACGTCCGGCAGAGACCGTGTCGTCTTGTCGACAGCCAGGCCGGCAACCTCAGAAGCCCGCTCGACGCAAGATCGACGGCATGGGCCGCTCAGCCACCGGGATTTCAGAAGAACCGCCCCAATGAGGGCCCCATGTCGCGGATCTTGGACCCGGTCGGGCGCCACGGGGCGCCGCGGGAGCCGCGGGGGGCCGCGGGGGGCCGCGGGGTGTCGCGGCGGGGTGTCGCGGGCGGGCCTGCTAGATGGCTTCCTCGCCGTCCTCGCGGACCGTCAAGGGGTTCTGCTTGATCCACTGAGCGGTCTCGGTGTGCTTCTGGTCGATGTACTCCTCGAGCCGGGAGCGCTCGACCCGCCACTGGCCCCGGCCGCCGATCTTGATCGCCGGGAGTTCGCCGCTGCGCACCATGTGGTACACCTGCGACGCCGAGACGTTCAGGATCTCGGCGACGTCGGTGAGTTGGAGGAAGCGCGGTTCCATCCGGGCTGCACCTCGTAGCGGGCCAGCGGTC
>WHSM01000438.1 GCA_009380105.1 Micromonosporaceae bacterium | reverse complement strand
GTCGGCGACTCGGCGCGGGGTGCTGCTCAGCGTGGCGGCGCTCGGCGTCATCGCGGCCGGCGTCGCCGCTGTCGCGGTCGGCGTGGGCGGCGTGCGCACCGCGTTCTGCGTCCCGGGTGGCGAGCTGCCGGGCGGCGTGGAGGTCGCGCGCTCCTGTTCGTACGTGGCCGACGGGCCCGGCGCCGTGGTGGCCGTGCTGTTCTGCGCGCTCACGCTCGGGGTGCTGGCGCTCTCGGCTTCCGTGCTGCGCGGCGGCGCGTCAGTGGCTGCGGGCGGCGCGTCGGCGGATTCTGCCGGGGCGTCGGCAGACGGCGGCGAGCGGGCTCTGCCGGCGGGTGAGTACTGCTTCCTGCTGCTCTGCTCGCTCACCGGCGGTGTGGTGCTCGGCTACTCCCGCGACCTGATCACGCTGCTGGTGGCGTTGGAGACGCTGACCCTGCCGCTGTACGTGCTGGTCGGCCTGCGTCGCGTTGTGACGTCGAGCGTCACCGGGGCGATCAACTTCTTCGTGGTGTCGGTGATCTCCACCACGGTCACCCTGATGGGCGCGGCCCTGCTGTACGCCCTCACCGGCGCCGTGCACCTCGACCGGCTCGCCGGCGCCCTGACCGAGCGCGGGGAGCTGCGCGACCTGCCGCTCGCCGCCGCCGCGACCGTGCTGGTGCTGGTGGGCCTGGCGTTCAAGGTGGCCGCGGTGCCGTTCCACGCCTGGGCCCCCGGCACGTACGACGGCGCGCCGCTGCCGGTCGCGGCGTACCTGTCGACCGCGTCCAAGCTCGGCGGCGTGATCGCGCTGCTGTACGTCGTGGTCGGCGCGCTGCGGCCGTGGCTGGACGTCGTCGGCCCGGCGCTCGCCGCGCTGGCGGTGCTCACCATGACCGTCGGCAACCTGGTGGCGCTGCGGCAGAGCCGGCTGGTGCGTCTGCTGGCCTGGTCTTCGGTGGCGCAGGCCGGCTACATCCTCGCCCCGCTGGGCGCGTTCGCGCTCTTGGCCGGCCGCGCCGACGAGGCGGTCGGGATCGCGGTGACGGCGACGCTCGCGTACACGGTCTTCTATGTGCTGATCGAGCTGGGCGCGTTCGGCGCGGTGGTCGGGATGCGCGGCGCGGCCGACGGGGGCTCGATCGAGGAGCTCCGGGGAGCGGCGTACCGGACGCCATGGCTGGCGGCCGCGTTCGCGCTGGCGCTGACCGGGCTCGCTGGACTGCCGCCGGGCCTGGCCGGCCTGTTCGCCAAGATCGCGGTGGTGCGGGCCCTGTTGGAGGGCTCCGCCGGCTGGCTGGCCGTGATCGTGGCGCTCAACGCGGTGGTCGGCCTCGCGTACTACGTGCGCGTCGGGGCGCTGCTCTACCGCCCAGGAGCCCACGAGGCCGGCCCGCCGCCACGCGTTCCGCTGCCGGTGACGCTAGCGGTGCTCGGAGCAACGGCGGCGGCGCTAGTAGTCGGCTTCGCCCCGCAACTGGTGATCGACGCAGCCGAGGCCGCGGCGGGATTCTGACCCACTGCGGGCCGGCGGCCTGCAGTCGCTGTTCGCGACGCACCCGCCGATGGAGGACCGGGTGCGCCGGCTGGAGCAGATGGCCGGCATGACGCGCCGCTGACCCTGGGACGACCATAGTTTGATCATGCACGGGGGCGCTCGGCCGCGGAAGCGGTCAGCGTCTCGCACGCAGAGCGCCCGGCGCATGATCGACAACGTGCGGCGAGGCCGTAGTGGCGCAGGCAGAGTGCCCAATGCGTGATCGACAACGGGATTGGCGAGCCCGCGTGGGCGTGTCAGGCGCCGGTCTCCAGCACCGCGACGCCGGTGATCTTGTCCGCGGCGAGGTCTTCGAGCGCCCGGTCCGCCTGCTCCAGCGGATACCGCACGATCGACAACTCCAGCCGCACCCGCGCGGCGAGCGCCAGGAACTCGGCGCCGTCCGCACGGGTGTTCGCGGTCACGCTGCGCACTTCGCGCTCGTAGAAGAGATGGTCCTGGTAGTTCAGCGGAGGCACGTCTGACAGGTGGATGCCGGCGACGGCGAGCACCCCGCCGCGATCCAGCGCGGCCAGCGCCACGGGCACCAGCGCGCCGACCGGCGCGAACAGCACAGCCGCGTCCAGCGGGACCGGGCTGGCGTCGTGCGTGTCCTGGGCGGAGGCGACGCCGAGTCGGCGGGCGAGTTCCTGGGCCTCCGCGGACCGGGTGAACACGTGCACCTCGGCGCCCTGGGCGATCGCGATCTGCGCCGAGAGATGGGCCGAAGCGCCGAACCCCCAGATCCCGAGCCGGCCGCCTGGCCGGATGCCACTGCGGCGCAGCGCCCGGTAGCCGATGATCCCGGCGCACAGCAGCGGGGCCAGACGCACCGGGTCGGCGTCGTCAGGGAGCCGGTACGCGTATGCCTCCGGCACTGTCGCGAACTCGGCGTACCCGCCGTCGGCGTCCCAGCCGGTGTAGACCGAGCTGGGGCAGAGGTTCTCGGCGCCGCGGCCGCAGTGGCGGCAGACCCCGCACGTGCTCCGCAGCCAGGCGATGCCGACCTGCGCCCCGAGCGGAATCCGCTCAGCCGCCCCCCGCGCCATCGGGCCGGCGCCAGGGCCGGGTGCGGGACCGGGTGCGGGGACCGGGACGGAGGTCGGCGCCGGCCCGGCCGGGCCTCGACCGACGACTTCGCCTACCACCTCGTGGCCTGGCGTGGCGGCGAGCCGCCGCCGCGGCAGATCGCCTTCGGCCAGGTGCAGGTCGGTGCGGCAGACGCCGCAGGCCCGCACCCGGACCAGCAACTCACCGGGGCCCGGCACAGGAGTGGGTCGCTCGACGAGCACCAGCGGCCCGGAGCGGATCGGACACGGCTCTCGCACTGCCCACGCGCGCACGGCTTGACGGTACCGCCGGCTCGTCGGATCGCGAGAAAGCGTCGTACATCACTAAAAATCTTGGTGACTACTCTTCGTGCGCGGCGCCAACGGCGGGGAAAACCCTGTCACGGCATATGAGCAGCGGCTTCGCCGTCGCGGCGACATGTCGGTCGAGCCGGCCAACGCCGGCCCACGAGCAGTACGGCGCCGAGCCGTCACTGTGCGTCAAATCGAGCGGACCGGGCGGGTATGACGGCGCTCCCACGCCGCCCCATGAAGCCATATGCTGTGCGCCGACATGGGCACCATGTGCCCGGTTGCGCCAAAAGCGAAAGTCTTGTCGGTCCGACGCGACGTGCCAGGAGCCCAGGGATGGTCCCTCGAAACCATCAGCACACGGGCGTTCGCCGCATTCACGGTTGCCCTTCACCGAGACCTTTGACGACGCTCCAGGACGGGGACATCTAGATGTCGCAGATGGCGAGGACATCAGATCTGAACTGGCTCCTCGATGACATGGTGGCGCGGGTCGCGGAGGCTCATGAGGCCATTGTGTTGTCGGAGGACGGTCTGTTGATGGCCGCTTCGAAGGGGTTGGG
>WHSM01000602.1 GCA_009380105.1 Micromonosporaceae bacterium | reverse complement strand
GGATACGCCTACAACGCGGGGCTCACCCCGCTCACCGCCATCGGCGCCGCGGCCACCCACTACGGAACCCAGCGGGCCCGCTGCTGACCAGCTCCGTGCCATCGCCAACGGCTACTGGTAACCGGGGCTGAGAACCACCCGTCAACGGGCCAGGCGGCCCCGGTCCCGCCGTGAGCGCGGCCGGGACCGCCTGGCAGCGACCTAGGCGCCGAGGGCGAGGAGGACGTCGTCCACTTCGACAGTGCGTAGCTCCTGGGAGGTAGGACGCCGGCCCAGACCGCGCAGCCGCTGCGCCTGTCCCTTGCGGATCTCCTCGAAGAGCTTGCGGGCTTCACGTGCGTTACCGAAGTTCGGGCCGCGCTCCATCCGGTGGAAGTGCTCGCTGATCGCGGCCATCGTGTCCTCGGTGCAGATGTAGTCGTCGCTCCTGACGATCCGCTCGATGATGAGCACCAGCTCGTCCGGCTCGTAGCTCCCGAACTCGATCGTCTTGGCGAACCGGGACGCCAGACCGGGGTTGGCGTCCATGAAGCCGGCCATCTCCTTGGTGTACCCGGCGGCGATCACCGCGATCTCGTGGCGGTGGTCTTCCATCATCTTCACGATGGTGTCGATCGCCTCGCGGGCGTGGTCGCCGGAGCCGCCTTCGGACCGGGACAGCGTGTACGCCTCGTCGATGAACAGCACGCCGCCCATCGCCTCTTCGAACACCTCCGAGGTCTTCGTGGCGGTGTGCCCGATCCAGTGGCTGACGATGTCCTGGCTGGCGACCTCCTTGAAGCCGCCCTTGGGGAGCACGCCCAGAGCGGCGAGGAGTTTGCCGTAGATCCGCGCCACGGTGGTCTTGCCGGTGCCGGGCGGGCCGGCGAAGACCAGGTGGTTGCTGGTGCTGGTCACCGAGAGGCCGGCGCTGCGCCGCCACTCGTTGACCTGCATCTCGTCGATGATCGACTTGACCTCGTTCTTCACGCCGGGCAGGCCGATCATGCTGTCCAGCTCGGCGAGCAGCGACTCCACCTTCACTTCGTCGCGCTGCCCGGCCGCGGAGGTGGCCGCGGCGGCGCCGACGATCGGCTTCGCGCTGCCTTCCTTGTCCTTCAGGTCGACGATCTCCACCGTCGCGCCGTCGGTGACCTGCACCGCCGGCGTGGCGGTGTTGGTGACGGTGCAGTCCTCGACCATGCCGTGGCAGCCGGCCCCGAACCAGATGCCCACGCTCTGCGAGTCGTGCACCCAGCTGCGGCGGATCGTCGGGTTGCTGTTGTGCGCCACCCCGATGCCGACGCCGCCGGTCTGGGCGATGTCGCAGCCCTCGATGGTCGGCTTGCCGTACTGGTAGACGTAGATCCCCCGGTAGCCGCAGGAGCTGATCGTGGTGCTGGTGATCACCGGATCGGCGCCCATCCGGACGATGATCCCGTCCTCGGACACCTTGGTGATCTCACACGCGTCGACCGAGCCGCCCGCGTCTTCGATGACGATGCCGTACCGGCCGGTGAGCTTGCAGCCGGTGATCTGGAACTCGGCCTGGTCCCGGACGTTGACCCCGGCGTCGAGGTTGGAGGAGATGTCGCACTCCTCGATCTTGAGCTTGCCGGAGCGGGCGTCGACGCAGTGGCCGTCGTTGCCCTTCAAAGTGAGCTGGTACAGCCCGATGGAGCCTCCGGAGGAGCTCACCACCGGCTCGTACGGCGTCGCGGCCATGATCGTCACGGTGCCGGCGCCGTCCGCGGCGGAGATCGTCAACCGCCGGTCGACCAGCATGAGGGACTCGGTGTACTCGCCTGGACCCACGGAGATCACCGTGTCGTCCGGGGCGGCGTCAATCGCTTCGCGGATCGTCGG
>WHSM01000068.1 GCA_009380105.1 Micromonosporaceae bacterium | reverse complement strand
TCGGCCTGCGGCCGGTCGACTGGTGGACCGGCAGAGACGTCGGGGCGTACCTCATCGGCCATACGCTCCTGCATCGCTGACAGGAATTGGTGGGCGACAACTGCCTCGCGGCTCTACGTGAAGGCTCGTCCGAGCAGACCCGTGAGGCGTTGCTTCGCGTGAGCGAGAACTGTTCACCGCCGTGTGGCGGGGCCCGCGTACGGGGATGCCGAGCCGCGGGAGCAACTGCTCGCCGAACCGAACGTCCACCTTCAGTTGCCGCAACGCGACAACGCTACCGGGAACTATCGGGCGCCTCGTAGTGAGACCGCCGGGCTGACCGGTGAGGGGCCCGTTCAGCGGCCATGAGCGTCTCATGTTCGAGGAAGTCCGCGAACGCATCCGTGAGGCCGACTCCGCTCAGTCCTTCGGAAAAGAGGAACTGCCCCTGGGGGTTGACCTCCAGCCAGGTGACCTCACCGTGATCGTCGAGCTTCAGGTCAAAAACGCCCATCCGCAGATTGAGCGCATTGAGCACATGCAGGAGCCGAGCGCGCGCTTCCTCACTCAAATCGTACGGCGAGAACGGTATCTCCAGGTTCTGTCGCCAGTCCAGCGCTTCGGAATCGATTCTCACAGCGAACACCTGGGGGCCAAAGCAATGCATTCCACCGGTACTGGATAACCGTGGAGCGGGGCAGAGCATGAAGCTATGCGGGCCCCCCTCGGCGGTCAGCCGCCGAGGTAGGCCTGGCGTACCGCCTCGTCGGCCGCCAAGCGGGCGGTGTCGCCCTCGGCGACGATCACGCCGTGCGCGATGACGTAGCCACGGCCGCAGAAGGCTAAGGCCCGCTGCTCCTGCTGCTCGATGACGAGCAGGCCGAGCCCGTCGGCGCGCAGTGCCGCCAGCCGCTCGAAGATGGCGTCGACGGCGCGGGGCATCAGGCCGAACGACACCTCGTCGAGCACGAGGTAGCGCGGTTGGTTGGCGAGGGCGCGGGCCATCGCGAGCATCTGTCGCTCGCCACCGGACAACGACCCGGCGAGCTGGCCTCGTCGCTCGCCGAGCACGGCGAACAGCTCCAACCCGCGGGCCCAGTCGGCGCCGCCGGTGACCCTGAGGTTCTCCTCGACGGTGAGATCCCGGAACACCCGGCCGCCTTCCGGCACCACACCCAGCCCGGATGTGCAGCGCCGCCACGGCTTCTGTCGGGTGATATCGACGCCGTCGAGCGAGATCCGGCCCTGGCGGGCCGGAAGCCAACCGGCGATGGCCTTGACCAACGTGGATTTGCCGGCGCCGTTCATGCCGAGCAGGCAGACCGCCTCTCCCGGCTGCAGGGCGACCGACACGCCCTTGACCGCGTCGATCCGACCGTAGCCCGCGACCAGGTCAGTTACCTCAAGCATTGGCCGTCCCCAGGTATGCCTCGATAACGGTCCGGTCGGCGCGGACCTCGTCCGGTGTGCCCTCGGCGATCACCTCTCCGCCGGCGAGCACGATGACCCGGTCGGCGGCCCGCAACGCGAGCGGCACGTTGTGCTCCACCAGCACCACCGCGAGGCCGCGCTCGCGGAGCCTTGCCACCACCCGTTCGAGTTGGGCCACCTCCGGCTCGCGCAGCCCGGCCGCGGGTTCGTCCAGCAGCAGCACCTTCGGGTCGGTGGCGAGCGCGCGGCCCACCTCCAGCAGCCGCAGGTGTCCCACCGGCAGGTCGCCGGCGGGGCGGTCGTACGGCTCCGGCAGGCCGACCTCGGTGAGCAGCCCGTGCGCCCGCTCGCGTCGGGCCGGTGTGCGGGCGCGGCCGAATGTCCGGAGTGGATGTGGATAGCTCGCCCGGCCGAGCGCGACGATCACGTTGTCCTCGACGGTCAGCTCCGGGAACGGCCGTGCCACCTGGAACGTGCGCGCCACCCCGAGCCGCGAGATCCGGGCCGAGCCCCGGCCGTTCAGCCGCTGCCCGTCAAGCCGTACGGTGCCCGCGACCGGCTGCACGAAGCCGGTGATCACGTTGAACAGGGTGGTCTTGCCGGCGCCGTTCGGCCCGACCAGTGACACCACCTCACCGGCGTCCACTTCGAGCCGTACGTTCGACAGCGCCGTGAGGCTGGCGAACCGCACCGTCACGTCACGAACCCGTAACCGGCTCACGGCCGTGCCTCCGATCCGGCCGGCGGCGTGGTCTCGGCCTGCCCGCCGCGGCGGCGCAGCGAGGTGAGCCACCGCCTGGCCACGCCGACCAGGCCGTCCGGCGCCACCATCACCACCAGGATCAGGATCAGGCCCAGGATGGTGTACCGGTAGTCGGCGAGCGGCCGCAGCACCTCGGGCAGCGCGGTGAGCAGGAACGCGCCGATCACCGCTCCGGCGAGCGTGCCGAGCCCGCCGAGCACGAGCATCGCCATCACCTGGATGGAGACCAGGAACCCGAAGTTCTGTGGGAACACGCTGCCGAGGTAGAACGCGTACAGCCCGCCGGCGAGCCCGGCCACCACACCGGCCAGCGCGAACGCCACCACCTTGTACGCCCTGGTCGGGATTCCGAGCGCCCGCGCCGCCTGCTCGTCCTCGCGCAGCGCCGCGAGCCCGGTGCCGAGCCAGGTGCGGCGCAGCGCGAAGCTGGCGGCGACGACGAGCCCGAGCACGGCCAGCACCAGCCAGGCGTACCGCTGTGGGGTGAGCCTCACGCCCGCGACCTCCGCGAACGGCAATGCGACCAGGCCGAGCGCGCCGCCGAAGGCCTCGAAGTACTGAAAGACGGCGACCACGAGGAAGTTGACGCCGATGGTGGTGAAGACCAGGAAGTCGTCGCGGACCCGCAGCGCGAGCAGCCCGAGCGCGCCGGTGAGCACGCCGCCGACCAGGGCGGAGATCGCGAGGCAGGCGAGGAAAGGCAGCTCGGCCCGCAGCGCGAGCAGTGCGCTGGTGTACGCGCCCAGCGCGAAGAACGCGGCCTGGCCGAGGCTCACCAGCCCGGCCTCGCCGGTGAGCAGGTTGAGGCTCACCGCGAGGATCGCCCACACGCCGCCGAACACGATGATGCTGATCAGGTAACCGCTCATGCCACAGCCCTCCCGAACAGGCCGCGGGGTCGCACCATCAGCACGAGGATCAGCACGATGAACGCGAGCGCGTCCCGCGGCAGCAGGTAGCCGAAGTTCGCGATCAGCAGCGTCTCCAGCAACGCCAGCCCGAACCCGGCCACCACGGTGCCCCACACGTTGCCGAGCCCGCCCAGCACCACCACGACGAACGCCTTGTAGCTGGGCACGTCGCCCATGGTCGCGAACACCGAGCCGGTGTACGCCGCGTACGCCACTCCGGCAGCGCCGGCCAGCGCCGAGCCGAATGCGAAGTTCGACAGCACCGCGCGGTTGACGTCGATGCCGCTCGCGCCGGCGAGCTCCCGGTCGGCGGCGATCGCCTGCCACCGCAGACCCACCTGGGTACGGGAGAACACCAGCCACAGCATGACGAGCAGCAGCGCCGCGGTGAGCACCACGAACAGCGCGGTGCCCGACACCCCGATGTCACCGACCCGAAGGGCGGGCAGCGGCGGCTTCACGTTCATCTGATGCGGGTTCGGGCCCAGCAGCCACGGCTTGGCCATCAGGTCCGCCACCAGGATGAACACGCCGACCGAGGCGATCAGCGGCACGTACCGCGGCTTGTCCAGCATCGGCCGGTACACCAGCTGCAGCACCGCCACCCCGGCGACGGCGCCAGCCACCGCGCCGGCGATCACCGCGAGCAGCAGGCTGCCGGTGGACCGCCAGACGAGGTAACCCGCCCAGGCGCCGATGACGTACACGCCGGCGTGCGCGACGTGGATGATACGCAGGATCCCGTAGATCATGCTGAGCCCGATCGCCAGCAGAACGTACGTCGAGCCCAGCGCGATCCCGCTCACCAAGTCCTGCATCAATGCCCCTAGCCGGCTTCGATGACCGCGGGGTCGTCGAACGAGGCGTAGAACTGGAACTCGCCGTTCTTGACGACCTGCGCGAGACCGGGCCGGATCGCGTTGCGTTCCGCGTCGAACTTGGTGATCTCCGTGGTGGTGTCCGAGAAGTCGTCGAGGTTCTCGAGTGCGCCGACCAGCTTTTCGGTGTCAGCGCCGCCGGCGTCGTCCAACGCCTTCCCCGCGATGATGACCGCGTCGTACACCTCGGCGGCCACCGCGTCGGCGGGACGTCCGCCGGAGGCCTTCTCGTAGTCGGTGATGAACGACTGCACGACGTCGGACTCCGAGTCCCGGTTCAGCTCGGTGGTGATGATGACGCCGTCGGCGGCCTGCCCGGCAAGCTCGATCAGGTTCGGCGAGTCGTACCCCTCGACTCCGACGATCTGTGCGGTGACGCCGAGTTCCTTGGCCTGCTTGAGGATGTCGGCGCCGTTGTTGTAGTAGCCGGGCGCGTAGATGACGTCCGGTCGTGCCTTGTTCGCCGCGGACAGAATCGGCCGGTAGTCCTTCTCGTCGAGCGGGTACTTGGTCCGGTACACCACCTGGGCGCCCTTGGATTCGACGTAAGGCCGGAACGCGGCCACGAGCGAGGCGCCGAAGTCGTTGTCCACCTGGAGGATCGCGACCCGCTTCGCGGCGAGGTTCTTGGTGACCAGCTCGCCGCCGACCTTGCCCTGGATGGACGCGAGCTCGCCGACCCGCCAGATCGACTCGCCGGCCTCGGTGATGGACGGGTCGACGGCGTAGCCGACGACCATCAGCTTGTCCGCGCGGGCGACGATCGGCGCCGCGGCGCGGGTCTGCGCCGAGTAGCTGCCGGAGACCACCACGTCGACGCCGTCCTGCTGGATCATCTTGCGGACCAGCGTCGCGGCCTGGTCGGGCTTGCTGGCGTCGTCGTACACCTTCAGCGCGAGCTTCTTGCCGCCGATTCCGCCGTCGGCGTTGAGCTTGTCGACTCCCAGCTTCGCCGCGGTCCGCGAACTCTTTCCGTCGCCGGCCGCGAAGCCGGTCAGTGGCGTGAACAGCCCGATGGTGTAGGTATCGTCGCCGGAGCCGGCATCGCCGCCGCATCCGACGAGTCCGAGCGCGAGCGCCAGCGCGGCCGCCGCCCGGATCAGTGGCGTGGGCTTCATGACTTGCCTTCCTTTCCTGGGGCGGCGGCCCTGCGCGCCGCCAGGCCGAGGACGTTCATGACCAACCGGCCGAGCGTGACCGAGGTGACGTCACGCACGTCCAGAGAGGGGAAATGTTCGACGATGTCGAGCCCGGCGAACCGGCACCGCCACGCGAGTGCGCACAGGATGCCGGCCGCCTCGGTGTAGGTCAGTCCGCCGGGCAACGGCACGCTGGTGGCGGGGGCGATCGTCGGATCCAGGCCGTCGACGTCGATGGTGACGAACCACGGCGCGTCGTCGACCAGGTGGGGCGTCGTGGCGTCGATGCCGTGCTCGTGTACCTCGGCGGCGGTGACGATGACGTTGCCGGCACGGCGCGCGTCATCGACATCGGACGGTCTGGCGCTGCCGACGCCGCGCATACCGACCTGCACGATGCGGCCGACCCACGGCAGCTCGCGGATCCGCCGCATGGGGCTGGAGTAGCCGTCGCGGATGCCGTGCACCTCGTCGCGGAAGTCGAGGTGTGCGTCGATCTGGAGCACATTGACCGGGCCGTGTCGCTCGAACGCCCGTACCACCAGCGGCGGCACCGAGTCGTCGCCGCCGAGCACGAGCGGGGTGGCGCCGCGGTCGAGCAGCGCCCGTACCGCGTCGGTGGCGCGGCGCTTGTTGCCCTCCAGGTCCCGCGGGTCACCCGGTACGTCGCCGCAGTCGACCAGCCGCGCCCCGGTGTCGCCGAACAACGTGCCGCCCAGGTCGAAGTCGTAGTGCTCGACCTGACGCGCGAACCGCCTGGTGCGGGCCCGGAACGCGCCGGGCGCGTTCGCGGCGTCGGAGTGCACACCCGCCATGTGGTACGGCACGCCGTACGGGATGCCGAGCACCGCGAAGTCGGCATCGACCGTGGACAGGTCGGTGCGGAGGTCGGCGCCGAGGAAGCTCACCTCCGGCGCGACGAGCGGCGCGGTCAGCTGTGTGCTCACTCCGTCCCCTCCTCCGGCCGGTGCGGCAGCGCCACGGACGGGACCCGGATGCCGCTGCGCGCCAGGTAGTCGATGGCCTGTGGCACCCCGGCGGTGGCGTGGCGGACCACACCGATACCAGGGTCGGCCTCGAAGCAGCGGATGATCCGCTCGTCGGTGAGCGCGCTGCCGTCGCAGATCACGGTCATGCCGGCCGAACAGGAGCCGCCGATGATGCCGGCGTTCTGATGGATCGCCACCAGATCGGCGCCGCCGGCGACGCCCAACATCGCGTTCAGGTACGGCCAGTCAGCGATCTCGTCGGAGCCGTCCGGCATCCCCTCGGTCTCCCGGGTCGGGTAGCAGCACGAACCGGCGTCGAGGTGGTCGCGGGTGATCGCCACCGGCGCGCACACCGCGCCGTCGCGTACCAGCCGGTTGATCTCCAACGCCATCCGGGCCCGCGCGCCGTGGCCGAGCCAGCAGATCCGGGCCGGCAGCCCTTCTGTCGGGATGCGGGCCGGCGCCTCGGCGAGCCAGCGCTGCAACCGGTCGTCGTCGGCGAACAGGCGGCGAGCGGTGTCGTCGAGCAGGTCCCGGTCGGTGACCTCGCCGGACAGGCACACCCAGCGGAACGGCCCCCGACCGACCGCGAACGACGGCCGAACGTACGCCGGCACGAAGCCGGGGATCGCGAATGCGTCGGCGACACCCGCCTCCAGCGCGGCGCGGCGCAGGTCGTTGCCGTACTCGAACACCACGACACCGCGCTCCTGCATGTGCAGCAGCGCCCGTACGTGGCGGGCAAGCGTCTGCGTCGCGCGACGACGGTACTCGCCCGGGTCGCGCGTGCGCAGCTCGGCGGCGGCCGCCACGTCGGGCCCGCTCGGCACGTACCCGCCGAGCAGATCGTGTGCGCTGGTCTGGTCGGTCGCCACGTCGGGCAGCACGCCGCGGTCGAGCAGCCCTTCGGCGACGTCGGCGGCGTTCGCCACCAGCGCCACCACCAACGGCTCGCGGCGCTCGGCCGCGGCGCGGCAGCGGCGCCACGCGTCGTCGAGGTCGGCGGCGACCACGTCGATGTAGTGCGCCCGCCGCTGGATCTTCGCCGGGTCGACATCGCAGATCAGCGCGACGCCACGGTTCATGCTCACGGCCGGCGCCTGCGCCTGGCCCATGCCGCCGAGCCCGGCGGTGAGCACGATCCGGCCGGCGAGGCTGCCGCCGAACGACTCCCGCGCGCAGGCGCCGAAGGTCTCGTACGTTCCCTGCACGATGCCTTGGCCGCCGATGTACGCCCAACAGCCGGCGGTGTACTGCCCGTGCATGGTCAGGCCGGCGTCGCGCAGCTCGGCGAACCGCTCCGGTGTGGCGGCGCGGGGCACCAGGTTGGCGTTCGCGACCAACACCCGCGGCGCGTGCGAAAAAGTGCGAAAGACCGCGACCGGGCGTCCAGACTGGACGATCAGGGTGTCTTCGTCGCCGAGTTCGCGTAGCGCGGCGACGATCGCGTGCAGGCTCGGCCAGTCGCGGGCGGCCTTGCCGACGCCACCGTAGACCACCAGATCCTCGGGGCGCTCGGCGTTGGCGAGGGTGTTCTCGAGCATCCGCAGGATGCCCTCCTGCCGCCAGCCGCGGCAGCGCAGCGCACTGCCGCGGCCGAGCCCCAATCGTGTGGTCGTCACCGGTCGTCGCCTCCCCGGTAGCCCAGCTCGGCGGTGAGCTTGCGGGCGTGCTCCGCGAGCAGCTCCCCGTACCGGACCAGGCGGTCGTCGTCGATCCGGAACGTCGGCCCGACCAGGCTGAGCGCCCCGACCACCGTGCCGACCGGCCCGCGCACCGGGGCGGCGATCGCGGTGACGTCCGGCTCCACGGTGACGCGCAGCGCCACGTACCCCTGCGCCGGCACCTCACCGCGCAGTGCGGCGCCCGCGGCGGTGCCGACAAGCGGCACGGTCTTGCCGACCCAGCTGATGTGCCGGATGGCGTGGGTGCCCTCGACCTGGCCGATGTACAGCACGGTCTGCCCGGCGCCACGGACCGACACGTACGCCGACTCCCCGGTCTGCTCGACCATCTGCTCCAGGTGCGGCCGGGCTCGCACCGCGAGCGACTCGTCGCCGAGCGCGAGCGCCCCGAGCTGGAGCAGCCGGGTGCCGGCGCGGAAGCTGCCGTCACCGTCGCGGCGCACCAGGTCCCAGGTCTCCAACGTGCGCAGCAGCCGCAGCGCGGTGCTCGCCGGCAGCTCCGCGCGGCGCGCCGACTCGGCAAGCGTCATCGAGCCGCTCTCGCACACGGCCGCGAGCAGGCTGAGCGCGCGGTCTACGGCGCGGGTGGAGCGCGGAGCGGTCATCACTCTCCTTGAGATTGCCATACAACGGCACTATATTGCCATCTAATGGCAGGCATTGGGTGCTGTCAAGCTGGACGGGAGAGGCGATGGGGACGGCGACGGGCAAACAGGGCGTAGAGCTTCTCGTGGTCCACGCCGCAGAGCTGGTCACCTGCCGCGCTCCCGGTGGCCGGGCCCGCGGCGAGGCGCTCGACCGGCTCGAGGTGATCCGCGACGGCGCGCTCGCCATCCGCGGTGAGCGGATCGTGGCGGTCGGCCCGACCGCCGAGCTGGCGGCGCACTACACCGCGTCGACCGTGCTCGACGCGACCGGCCGGCTGGTCTCGCCAGGATTCGTCGACGCCCACACCCACCTCGTCCACGCCGGTTCCCGCCACGACGAGTGGCAGGACCTGGTCCGGGAGCGCCCGGTGGCCGGCATCGACGCCGGCATCCGCCGGACGCTTCGCGCCACCCGCGCCGCGTCCTCGGCCGAGCTGCGCAGCCGGGCTCTCGCCGACCTCGACGTGATGCTCCGCCACGGCGCCACGACCGTGGAAGCCAAGTCCGGGTACGGCCTCGACCATGAGACCGAGCTGAGAATGCTGTCGGTGGCGGCGGCACTCGACCATCCCGTCGAGGTGGTGCCCACCTACCTCGGCGCCCACGTCCTGCCGCCGGAGTACGCCGATGACCGTGCCGGCTACGTCGACCTGGTGATCTCGCTGCTGCCCGCGGCGCGGCGGTACGCGGCGTACTGCGACATCGCATGCGACCCGATCTCGTTCACCGCCGCCGAATGTGAGCAGATCGCCGCGGCCGCTGTCGAGCACGGCTTTCGGCTGCGGGTCCACGCCGACCAGACCGGCGACGCCAGCGGCACCGCACTCGCGGTGCGCTTCGGCGCCAGCTCCACCGACCACCTCGACGAGGCGACCCCGGACGCGATCGCGGCGCTTGCCGGCAGTGACACCGTCGGTGTGCTGTTTCCCGGCGTAACACTGCACATGCTCGAAACCGTGCCCGGTTCGGCGCGGCCGCCGCTGCGATCCAACCGGCCGGCGTGGGCCCGGCGACTCGTCGACAGCGGCGCGACACTGGCGTTGTCGACCGACTACAACCCCGGCACCAGCCCGACGCCGTCGATGCAGACCGTCATGCAGCTCGCCGCCCGGCTGTACCGGCTGTCCTACGCCGAGATCTGGCACATGTGCACGATCAACGCCGCCGCCGCGCTGGACCGGTCCGCGGAGATAGGCAGCCTAGAGCCGGGAAAACGAGCCGACGTGGTGATCTGGTCAGTGCCCGAGCACGGCGTGGTGATACACCGGTTCGGCGCGAACCTCGTCGACACAGTCATCGTCCGGGGCCAGACCACGGTGCAGGGCCGCGCCGCGAGGGCCGGTGGTGACGGCCGGCAGACGTAGCCAGGTCAGCCGTGGAAGACACCACGCCGCCGACGCCCCCACGAGCCGCCATGCAGACCGCTATGGCCGTGGCAGGTCGTGCTCAGCCGGCGCGCGGTCCCGCAGCGCCTGTGCGCCGACCAGGTCGTCTGGCACGGCGTCCGGCACCTCCTCATCGAACCGGGCGAGCGTGCGGTGCCGCATCGCGGCCAGCGCCAACCCTGTGATCGCCACGCCGAACAGGAGGTACATCAGCCCCAGGCCCCGACCGGGCCCGGTGCCGATCACCGCCCCGACCGTCGGGGCGAGCACACCGTCCGCTGCCAGCAACGGCTCCAGCAGGCGTTCGGCCAACGGGGCCACCACCGCGAACCCCAACGGCAGCGTGGACCAGGCGACCGCCTGGTTCAGGGCGATCACGCGGCCGTGGTAACGCTGCGGCACCTTGACGTGAATGATGGTCAGGTACACCCCGTTGACCAGCGACAACGTCGCCCACAGGCCGAACGCGCCGACGCCGACCGCGACCAGCGACGGCTGCAGCCCCGTCACCACGGCGAACCCGCCGAACAGCAGTGACGCCAGCAACATGCCGCGCATCCGCTGCCGCGCCGGTCCGCCCCAGGCCACCATCGCCAGGCCGCCGAGCGCGGCGCCGATGCCACCGACGAAGGCGACAGTGCCGGCCGTGGTGAGAGTGCCGAAGGACAGCGACAACGGCAGCAGCGACATCAGCAGCGGCGAGAGCAGGAGGTTCAGCAGCGCGAAGTAGCCGACCATGGCCCGCAACCCCGGGTGGCCCAACGACTGCCGGAAGCCCTCAGCGATCTCGGTCGCCAGGGACTCCCGGGGCACGTACGCCAGCGTCGCCGGGAACCGCAGCAGCAGCACTGCCCCGATCGCGACTCCGAAGCTGACCACGTCGAAGATCAGGATGCCCTCCAGCCCGACCGTGGCGAGCAGGGCGACCGCGGCCAGGGGCGCCACGAACTGGGCCACCCCGCCGGCGAGCTGCACCACCCCGTTGGCGTGGCCCAGGTAGCGCTTCGGCACCAGTTGCGGCACCGCGGACACGTACGCCAAGCGGTGCATCGTCAACGCCACCGACAGGCACACCACCAGCGGGTACGTGTGCCAGATCTGCAGGCTGCCGGTCCACACCAGGACGCCCAGCACCACCTGGGTCAGGCCGCCGGCGGCGCTGCCGGCGATCATCATCGTGCGCCGGCTGGAACGGTCGACCAGCGTCCCCAGCAGCGGGGCCGCCAGGATGCCCGGCACGATCGCCAGCATCATGAACAGCGCGAACTGGCCGAGCGAGCCCGTGGTGGTGTAGATCCACACCGGCAGCGCGAAGTCCGTCACCGCGGTGCCGACAAACGTCACGAGCTGGCTGAGCGCCACCACCAGGAACCGCCAGAAGCTCGGATCCGGGGTGCTGGCGTCCGGCGGTTGGCCGCCCGTCGCCCCCGACGAGACCTCCTCCAGCCACCACCGGGCGTCCGGGCCGCGCGCCTGCCGGCTGAGCGCCCGCGGCTGGCCGGACGCCACCTCCGGCCGGGTACGCGTCAGCACCTCGGCCAGGTCGGCCGCGCGGTAGGTCAGGAAGTAGTGGCCCGCCTCGTCCAGGATCACCAGTCCGGTGGCGCTGGTGAGGAACTGCCACTCCCGGTACCGCTCGCGGTAGAAGTCCGTCGCCGGGTCACGTTCCCCGACGACGGAGATCACCGGGGCGCGCAGCGGCGCTGCCTGAGCGTCCAGCAGCCGGGTGAAGTACTCCTCGGCGTGGTGGGTGTCGCGGCGCAGGCTGTGGACCATGAACCTGACCTGGTCGGGCTCCAGCCCGGCGACGTCGGCGCCCATCGCGGTGAGCCGGTTCTGGTACGCGCGCACCCCGCCGAGGCGGTCGTGCCGGACGAGTCTGGCGAGGGCGCCGGCAAGGCGCCCGCGCGGGCGGGCGAACGGGAACACCGCCCCCAGGTAGACCGCCTGGACCTCGCGTCCGGCCGCCTCCAGTCGGCGGGCCAGCTCGACGGCGAGGGCGCCGCCGACGCCGCAGTGCCCGTACACCACCAGCGGCCCGGTCACGGTCTCGAGCACCTCGGCGGCGCACCGCTCGGCGACCTCCTCGACGGCCGGCACGGCCTCCTCCGGCACCCCGGGGTCGTGCCCGGGGATCGCCACCGCGTACAGCGTCCAGTCCTCGGGGAGCGCGTCGGCCAGCGGCCGGTACGCCAGCGGTTGGCCACCCCCGTACGGGACGCAGACACAGCTCAGCGTCGGTGTGCGGCCCGGGACCGGCGGTGTGAGCCGGTGCAGCAGCCGCCGGGATCCGGCAGCCGTCGGTCGGTCGATCAGCGTGGCCAGCTCCCGAGGCGTCGGGTGCCGGAACAGGTCGGTGACGCCGACCGCCGCCTCCGGGAGCGTACGGCGCAGCCGGGTCACCGCCTGGATCGCCGCCAGCGAGTGCCCGCCGAGGTCGAAGAAGTCGCTGTCGAGCCCGACAGCGTCCACGCCGAGGATCTGTCGCCACACCTCGACGACCGCCTTCTCGGCAGCGGTGGTGGGCGACTCAGGGTCGGCGCCGGGGCCGGCGCCCGCGTCCGCGCCAGGTGGTGGCGCCGGCAGCTGGTCGCGGTCAACCTTGCCGTTGGCGCTGAGCGGCAGCCGGGGCAGGGACACGTACCGGCTCGGGACCATATAGCCGGGCAGGCTCTGGTGCAGGAACGTCCGCAGCTCGTGGGCCGGCGGCGCGGTGGAGGCGGCCGGGACCACGTAACCGACCAGCTGTTGTCCACTGTGGTCCCGGCGCACCGCGACGACGGCCTCGGCGACGTCCGGGCGCCGCGCCAGGTGCGCCTCGATCTCGCCGAGCTCGATCCGATAGCCCCGGATCTTGACCTGGGCGTCGACGCGTCCCAGGAACTCGATCACACCGTCCGGGCGGTACCGGCCGAGGTCGCCGGTGCGGTACAGGCGCTCCCCGGTCCCGGGATGGCTCACGAAGCTGGCGGCGGTGCGTTCCGGGTCCCGCCAGTAGCCGCGGGCGACCCCGGCCCCGCCGATGTGCAGCTCCCCGGTGACCCCGACGGGCACGGGACGGCGGTGCTGGTCGAGGATGCGGAAACTCTGGTTCGCCAGCGGCGTGCCGTACGGGATGGAACGCCACGCCGGGTCGACCTCGCCGATCGAGTGCCAGATGGACCAGATGGAGCCCTCCGTGGCGCCGCCGAGGCTGATCACCTGCGCGTCGGGGGCGAGTGCCCGGATCCGGTCCGGCAGATCCAACGGGATCCAGTCCCCGGACAGCAGCACCAGCCGCAGCGAACTCAGGTCCGTGCCGTCAGCCTCGGCCTGCTCGACCAGCAGCTCCATCAGCGCCGGCACCGAGTCCCACACCGTGACCCGCTGCTCCCTGACCCAGCGCGCCCACGCGGCCGGATCCTTGGACGCGGCCGGCTCCGGCATCACCAGGGTCCCGCCAGCCGCCAGCGTGCCGAACACGTCGTACACCGACAGGTCGAAGCTCAACGCCGAGATCGCCAGCACCCGGTCCGACGGACCGACGCCGAACCGCTGGTTGATGTCGCGGACGGTGTTCCCGGCGGCGGCGTGGTCGATCATGACGCCCTTGGGGTCGCCGGTGGAACCGGAGGTGAAGATCACATACCCGAGGTCGTCCGGGGTCGCCGGTCCCGGGCCGGCGTACGGGTCCGCGTCCCCGGCGCCAGTGAAGACAGTGACCTCGGATGGCCAGGCGAGCCGGTCGGCGAGCCAGGGTTGGGTGAGCGCGACCCGGCACTCGCCGCGTTCCAGCAGGTGGCGGCGGCGCTCCGGGGGAAGGTCCGGGTCCACCGGCAGGTACGCCGCGCCCGCCAGTTGGATCGCCAGCGTGGCGGTGACCTGCTCGGCCCCGCGCTCCATCACGACGGCCACCAGTTCACCGGGCGCCACGCCGGACTCCGTGAGCCGGCCGGCGAGTCGCCGTGCCTGTGCCTCCAGCTCCCCGTACCTGAGCTCGCCGCGGGCGTCGCGCACCGCCAGCGCGTCCGGGGTCCGTGCCGCCTGGTCCAGCACCAACCGGTGCAGGCAGGTCGGTTCGCCCAGGTCGGCGGCGGTGTGGTTACGGGCGGCGGCCTCGGCCAGTTCCTCGGCGGTCAGCATCGGCAGCGCGGACACCGGGAGGTCCGGGTCCGTCACCGCCGACTCCAGCAGCGCGATCAGGTGCCCGCTCAGCCAGCCGATCCGCTGCGGGGTGAACAGGTCCCGGTGGTAGACGAACGTGCACTCGATCCCGTCCGGCGCCGGCGAGGCGTACCACTCCAGGTCGTACCGGGTGGCCGTGAGGCCGAACGGGAACGGAGCGACCCGCAGCCCCCCGGCCGCTCCGGGCCCGCTGGCGACCCGCGGCCCGTCGGCCTCTCGGGGCCCGGCCGCCAGGTAGTTCTGCAGCGCGAACACCGCCTGGAACACCGGCGCCCGACTCGGGTCCCGTTCGATGTCGAGCTCCCGGACCAGGTGTTCGAACGGCAATGCCTGGTGCGCCCAGGCGTCGAGCGCGGCGCCCCGGGTGCGGTCGACCAGCTCGCCGAAACTCGGTTCGCCGGCGAGGTCGGCCCGCATCGGCAGGAGGTTCACGAACAGCCCGATCAGCCGTTCTAATTCAGGCAGTGGACGCCCCGCCACTGGGGAGCCCACCGCGAAGTCCCGCTGCCCGGAGTGCCGCGACAACAGCACCTGGTACGCCGCCAGCAGCACCATGTAGAGGGTCGCCCGCCGCCCGCGGCCGAATCGTTCCAGCCGCTCGGTGAGCCGCTGGTCGAGCCGGAAGTCGTACGAGCCACCGGCAAAGGTCTGCTCCGCGCCGCGCGGTTGGTCGGTGGGCAGCTCCAACGGGGGCACGCCGGCCAACCGCTGCCGCCAGTACGCTCGCGCCGGCTCCCATTCGCCGGCGGACCGCTGGTCGCGTTGCCAGGCGGCGTAGTCCCCGTACTGGACCACGGGCGGCGGCAGCGGGTCGGCAGGCAGGGTGGCGGACGGGTCCGCTGGCGGGTCGGCGGAGTCGTAGCAGGCGAGCAGCTCGTCGACCAGGATGCCGGTGGACCAGCCGTCGCTGACCGCGTGGTGGGCGGTCAGCAGCAGGACGTGGTCGCCGGCCCCGAGCCGGCACAGCCCGGCCCGCAGCAACGG
>WHSM01000461.1 GCA_009380105.1 Micromonosporaceae bacterium | reverse complement strand
TGCCACGCACCTCCGGGATGCCGAGGGGGCGGGTGTCGCCCTCGAGGGGGCCGCGCCAGCCGTCGCGGAACCCGATGAACTCGTGGCCGTGCGCGGCGACGCCTTTGCGCACCACAGCCCGGATCACCGCGTTCAGGCCCGGGCAGTCACCTCCGCCGGTCAACACGCCAATCCGCATCTCGTCGCCCCTCCTTGGGAGTCGTGCCGTTCTTGAGAGAGTGTCGAGGAGAGCGTCGGCGCCGTTGCCGGCCTCCGGTCGAACCCTAGTCGGCGCCTGGCCCTACCCGCAGGTAACGCCCCGCTCTGCCGCCTCCCGCATCGCGTGCCAGCGCGCCAGGTTGTGCCGCGCGTCCGCGAGCGCGTCGTGCTGGTCGGCCCCGGCGGGCGGCAGCGGCGGGCGGCCCAGATCCTCCCAGCGCTGCCGCAGATCCTTCGTGAACCGCGGGATCGCCCGCGGCAACGCCGGCATCGGGCCCCACAGTTGGCAGAGCACCACATGGTCGTACGCCGCGAACCACGCCCACAGCTCGATCCGGTCGTCGAGCTTCTCCCGGAGCGGGGCGACCAGGAACTCGTACAGGTCCTCACGGATCCGGCCACGGCTGCGCCAGGCCGGGTCGGCATGCGACGGCAGCTTGTCGAGCACGTTGCGGCGCACCCAGCCGATGGCGGCGTCCGGGTCGAACTCGGTGGAGACCGCGTAGAACTCGCGGCCGCGCTCGTCGACCACCCCGATCGAGACCAGGTCGATGGTCCGGCCGTCCTCGATGAACTCGCAGTCGTAGAAGTATCGGTAGGGCATCCCCGCCATCTTCGCCGATCGGTCCCTTGCGGCGCCCCTCGCACCCCCGTTTCGGGCCCCCGACAGCCGTGAAGCCTCGCTTAACGTCGGCGCCATGACGTTCTCGATCGCAGCCCGGTCCGCCGACGGGAGACAGCACGGCGTCGCGGTGGCGAGCAAGTTCCTCGCCGTGGGATCCGCGGTGCCCGCGGCCGAAGCCGGTGTCGGCGCCCTGGCGACCCAGTCGTACGCGAACCTGGCGTACCGGATCCAGGGGTTGACCCTGCTGCGCACCGGCGTCGACCCAGAAGGCGTGGTCGCCGGGCTCACGGCCGCCGATCCCGAGCGAGCCCAACGCCAGCTCGGGGTGGTCGGCGTGACCGGCGGCGGCGCGTCGTTCACCGGCGAGGAGTGCCACGGGTGGGCCGGCGGCACAACCGGGGACGGGTACGCGATCCAGGGCAACATCCTCACCGGACCCCACGTGGTGCAGGCGATGGAGCGGGCCTGGCTCGACGCCGACCCCGGCAGCGACTTCGCCGAGCGTCTGACGGCCGTGCTGGTCGCTGGCGACGCCGCCGGCGGCGACCGGCGGGGCCGGCAGAGCGCGGCCCTGCACATCGTCGAGCCCGGCGGCGGGTACGGAGGGCTCTCCGACGTCTCCGTCGACCTGCGGGTCGACGACCACCCCGACCCGGTCGGCGAGCTGCGCCGGCTGCTGCGGATCCACCGCCGCTACTTCACGCCCCCGGATCCGGACGCCGCGCTGCCTCTGGCCAGCGACGTGGCCGTCGAGGTGCGCAAACGCCTGGACCAGCTCGGCTGGTCCGCGGACGACACCGCAGCCGGGCTGGACTCCGCTCTGGCCGGCTGGGCCGGTGTGGAGAACTATGAAGAACGGCTCTTACCGGGCAAGATCGACCCTGACGTTCTCGAAGCGCTCAGGGAGGCAACGCAGGGATGAGTGTGCTCGCCATCGACGCAGGCACCACAGGAGTCACCGCACTGGTCGTCACCGCCGACGGCGCCATCGCCGCACGCGGCTACCAGGAGTTCCCGCAGCACTTTCCGGAGCCGGGCTGGGTCGAGCACGAGCCCGAGGAGATCTGGGTGTCTGCCCTGGCCGCGTGCCGTCAGGCGCTGATGCGGGCCGAACACGGCGACGTGGATCCGCCGACGGTGATCGGGATCGCCAACCAGCGCGAGACCGTTGTGGTGTGGGAGCCCGGCAACCTGCGCGCGCCGCGGCGCGCGATCGTGTGGCAGGACCGGCGCACCGCCGGCATCTGCGCCGCGCTGGAGCAGGCAGGGCACGGGGCGAGGGTCGCCGAGCTGACCGGACTGCGTCTGGACCCGTACTTCTCGGGCACCAAACTGGCGTGGCTCGGACGTCATGACCCCGCCGTCGCCGCAGGGCTGCGCGACGGCACGTTGGTGTGGGGAACGGTCGACTCGTACCTGATCGCGCGGCTCACCGGCGGCGCGCGACACGTCACCGACCCGTCCAACGCCAGCCGCACCCTCCTGTACGACACCTTCGCGGGCACGTGGTCGCCGGAGCTGGCCGAGATCCTCGGCGCTTCGGGCCGGCCGCCGGAGATCGTGCCGTCGTCGGCCGTGGCGGGCCAGACGGAGCCGAGCGAGTTCCTGGGGCTGCGACTGCCGGTGGCGGGCATCGCCGGCGACCAGCAGGCGGCGCTGTTCGGCCAGGCGTGCTTCGACGAGGGCCAGACCAAGTGCACGTACGGCACCGGGTCGTTCATCCTGACCAACACCGGGGCCGCGCCGGTGCGCTCGGACGCGGGCCTGCTGACCACTGTCGCCTGGGACCTCGGCGACGGGCCGCGCTACGCCCTCGAAGGCGCCATCTTCGTCACGGGCGCGGCCGTGCAGTGGCTCCGCGACGGCCTGGGCGTCATCGGGTCCGCCGCGGAGATCGAGGGCCTCGCCGACACGGTCGCGGACTCCGGCGGGGTGTTCTTCGTGCCCGCGCTGACCGGTCTCGGGGCGCCGCACTGGGACCCGGCCGCGCGCGGCGCGATCGTCGGCATCACCAGGGGCGCCACCCGGGCGCACCTGGCCCGGGCCACGCTGGAGGCGATCGCGTACGAGGTCCGCGACGTGGTGGACGTGATGGTGGCCGAGGCCGGGGTGGACCTGCCGGAGCTGTCGGTGGACGGCGGCGCGAGCGCCAACGCGCTGCTGTGCCAGATCCAGGCCGACCAGCTCGGGGTGCCGGTGCGACGGCCGGTCGTCACCGAGACCACCGGGGTCGGCGCGGCGTTCCTGGCCGGGTTGGCCGCCGGGGTGTGGTCGTCCACGGCTGAGCTGGCCGAGACCTGGCAGCTCGACGCTCGTTTCCACCCGACGGCAGGGGTGCGCGACGCCGGCGGGCACACCCAGTGGCGACGCGCCGTGGAGCGGGCCAGAGGCTGGGC
>WHSM01000375.1 GCA_009380105.1 Micromonosporaceae bacterium | reverse complement strand
AGGCGGGCGTCGGTGTTCTTGGCGTAGAGCACCTCGTCGGTGTCCGCGTCGCGCACCAGAACGCCGGCCTGGGAGCCGACCATGCGGGAGTCGGAGAGGATCTCGTCGATGTCTCTGGAAAGGTCGGCGACCGACGCGGGCGCCGCCGCATAGGACTCCGCCACCGCGACGGCGCTGGTCGCCGCCAATGCCAACACGGTCGCGCTGATCAGGATTCTGAGGCGTCCTCGCATTGCTCTCCTCCCACGGAAGGCCGGCCAGGATGGGCAAAGATCTCCAAGGAGAGCAGAATACGCTGAATTTTTTTTCTTGTGGTACGCCGGGCACCCGTCACCGGTTCGCCTCGGCCGCCAGTTGGGCGGCGGTCAGCCGCGGCTCCTGGCGGCCGCGCAGCTCCGCGTACGTCGCGAGCAGGCCCACCAGCAGCACCATCTGACCGAGCAACGCTGCCAACTGCAGCACGATCGTCTCGACGATCATCACCACGCTGAACGTGGCGAACGCGTCGGCGTCGAAGCCCTGCGGCGACACCAGCCCCGGCATGAGCGTCATGTTGAGGATCTGGAACACCATCTGGACCGGGAACATGACGGCGGAGATCGCCGCGATCACCAGCACCACGCGCCCCGCCGCCGGCCAGAAGTTCGAGTGCATCAGCGAGAACGACCGTGAGAGCCCGCTCCGCCGCTCGAAGAGCATGACCGGCAGGATCAGGCTCAGCGCGACGTACAGATAAATGCCAGGGAGCACGCAGGCCAGCACGCCGAACGTGATGACCGCGCCCGCGAGCAGGACCCAGCCCCAGGCCGGCAACGCCGGACGCAGCATCGACCGGTACGCCGCCATCGGCGCCACCGGCGTCTCGGCGGCGTCGTTCACCGCGACCTTCATCACGGCCAGGTTCGCCACGGCGCCGAGGTAGCTGACGACCAGCGCCACCACCAGCAGCGCCGGAATCAGGACGCCGAACAGCGCCCAGAACCTCTGGGTCGCCTCCGCCGACTCCATCTCCCCCGCCCGGTCCAGCACCTCGCGGAGGAACTCGAAGTAGACCCAGAACGCGGGCACACCCACCAGCAGGCCCAGCGCCATGCTCGGCAGCCAGTAGCCGAAGAACAGAATCTTGAAGATCGGCCGCCAGCTCCGCTTCAGCATTCCCTTGACGCGGTCGGCCCAGCTCGCGAAGTCGTGCCCGATGACGGGGTCGTACGGCCGGGGCGGAGGCGCGGCTGGATATCCCGGCGGCGGAGCGGCGTACGGCGCCGGGGGACGCACGGCGTAACCCTGCGGCGGGCCGTAACCCGGGCCGTAACTCTGAGGCACGCCGTGGCGCTGTGACGGGCCGTGGCCCTGTGGCGGGCCGTCACCGGCGCCCGGATCGTGCGTCGACATGGAGCCCCCCGTGTGGTGCTGTCGCGAGCGTGGACAACGGCAACCTAGTGCGCGGCAGGGCGCTTCCGCCAGCATTGCGCGTCGCGCCGTGGAAAACCTGTGGAACCACACGTCGGGCGGGGCACGGCCGTCGCCGTGCCCCGCCCGGACGGGACGTCTTAGCCGACCACTTTGACGTTCTCGGCCTGGGGACCCTTTTGACCCTGGGCGATGTCGAACTCGACCCGCTGGCCGTCATCAAGCGCCTTGTAGCCGTCCATCTCGATGGCGGAGAAGTGAACGAAAACGTCCGCGCCCCCATCGACCGCGATGAAGCCGTAACCCTTTTCGGCGTTGAACCACTTGACGGTGCCCTGTGCCACTGCGCACTTCCTCACTTCGGTACCGCTCCGACCCCACGGCGCGGAATCGGGGTCCACGAACCTGTGCGCCTTACCTGCACCGGGCGCGGCGACACCGGTAGAACGTCGACCGAAATCGAACGCTACACGACGGAGGCATACCTTTACAGGGTCCCCGCCCAGAACAGAACAAACCATCACGTAAGCCGCGTATCGTCACCACTTTCTATGAGAAATCGGCCACCGCGACGCTCATGCCCCGGCGGGCTGTGAGTGGCGGCGGGACTGGACCACGCGGAACCGGTTAGCGACGTACGCGGCGTCGGTGAGCGACGCATTCGCGGCCGGGTTGGCGCCTGTGGCGTGAAAGTCGCTGAACGCCGCCGACTGGTTCACGAACACCCCGCCGGTGAGATTGCAGGACAGGTGCACGCCCACGTCCACCGAGGCCTTCTCCACCTCGTCGAGCACCGCCGGATCCGTGGAGTACACGCCGGCCGTCAAGGCGCCGCGGGCGCCGACGGTGCGCCGGAAGACCTCCACGCTCTGCGCGGTCGATCCAGTGCCGATCACGTACGACACCGGGCCGAAGCACTCGGTGCCGTACGCGTCCTCGTCCCCGGACGACAGCTTGACCACCATCGGAGTGCGGACCACCGCGTCGGGGTAGTTCGGGTGCTTCACGGCCTGCGAGTCGAGCACCACCTCGCCTCGGCCCCGGGCCGCCTCCAGCCGGGACACGACCCCGTCGTTGACGATCGCGCCGATCAGCTCCACGGCGCGCTCCGGCTCGCCCGTGAGCTTGCCGACCGCGCCCGCGATCCCGGCCGCCACGTCATCGAAGCTCTTGTGCCCGTCCTCGGTCCGGATGCCCTCGGCCGGCACCAGGATGTTCTGCGGTGTGGTGCACATCTGCCCGGAGTAGAGCGCCAGCGAGAACCCCAGGTTGCGGCACATGCCCTTGAAGTCGTCGGTGGAGTCGACGATCACCGTGTTCACGCCGGCCTTCTCGGTGTAGACCTGCGCCTGGGTGGCGTTCTCCTCCAGCCAGTTGCCGTACCCGGTGGAGCCGGTGAAGTCGATGAGCTTGACCTCGGGCCGGGTGGCGAGCACGCTGGCGATCCCCTCGCCCGGGGACTCGGCGGCGAGCGTGACCAGGTTCGGGTCGAAGCCGGCCTCCGCCAGCACCTCGCGGGCGTACTTCACAGTGATCGCGAGCGGCAGCACCGCACGCGGGTGCGGCTTGACCACCACCGAATTGCCGGTCACCAGTGACGCGAACAGGCCCGGATAGCTGTTCCAGGTCGGGAACGTGTTGCAGCAGATCACCAGGCCGACGCCGCGGGGCACGATGTGGTACGTCTTCTCCATCGACAGCACGGCGCCCTTGCCGGCCGGCTTCTCCCAGTGCGCCTGCCCCGGCTGGCTGGTCATCTCGCGGTACGCGTACGCCACCGCCTCCAAGCCCCGGTCCAGCGCGTGCGGCCCGCCGGCCTGGAACGCCATCACGAACGCCTGACCGGTGGTCAGGTGCACCGCGTTGGCCAGCTCGAACACGTTGGAGTGGATCCGGTCGAGGATCTCCAGGCAGACGCCGGCGCGGGCGTGCGGGCCGGCGTCCCGCCACGCGGGCATCCCGGCGAGCGCCGCGGTGAACAACTGCTCGACGTCAGGATGCGGATAGCTGACCCCCAGCTCGACTCCGAACGGGCTGGCCTCCGTCGCCACCCACTGGTCCGTGCCCGGCTGGTCGAGGGGGAAGTTCTTTCCGAGGTACGCCTCGAACGCGGCCTTTCCTTCGGCGGCGGCGGTCTCGCCGTACACCCGAGGGCTGGGCGACTCCGGATAGGCGCTCCAGTAGTCGCGTTCGCGGATCGCGTCCAGCGCGGTGGCGAGGGTCTGGCGGTGCTTGGCGAGCAGCGGATGCACGTCAGCGCCGGTGTCGCGCTCGGCTGTGCCCTGCGTGGGGGACGAGGTGGCGTCGGTCATGCGCTTCATCATGCCTCGACATGACGTCAGAACGCATCCGCGGCAGAAAACAGTCACATCCGGGAGTTGCCGCGCGTGCGACGATCTCGACCATGACAGGCTGGCAGTGGATCCGCACCGTGCTGAACTGGCTCAACCTCACGACGCTGGTCGGACTGCTGATCGCGCTCGCCGGGCGGGCCTCATTGCGACGCGGCCCCGGCGGCCTCGTGGTCGCGGCCGACTACCGGCTTCCCGTGCCGAAGCAGACGTGTCTCACGATGGGGAACCTGGTGATCTGCCGCCGGCCCGCCGACTGGCTGCTCTCCGAGGAACACGCCGGCCTGCTGGGGCACGAGGCCCGCCACGCCACGCAGTACGCGTTCTTCGGCCCGCTGTTCTGGCCGCTGTACGGGCTGGCGTCGCTGTGGTCGTGGGCGGTCACCGGCGGGTACGGCTCGCACAACGTCTTCGAACGCCGGGCCGGCCTCGACGCGGGCGGCTACGCCGACCTCCCGCTACGCGGGTGGGCCGCCCACCTCGCAGCGCTGTTCTCCTCGCCCCGCTGACCGGCCGGGTCAGATT